>JADLHM010000058.1 GCA_020848745.1 Deltaproteobacteria bacterium
AGCTTCGCCATCGGGATGCCGCGGCGCTCGGCGACGGCGAAGTACATCGCGAGGATGATGCTCGCCGAGCAGTTGACGGTCATCGAGGTGGTGACCTCGTCGAGCGCGATGCCGTCGAAGAGCTCGGTCATGTCGTCGATGGTCGAGACCGCCGTGCCCTCACGCCCGACCTCGCCGAGCGAGCGCTCGTGGTCGGCGTCGTAGCCCATGAGGGTCGGCATGTCGAAAGCGGTCGAGAGACCCGTTTGCCCCTGCGCGAGGAGGAACTTGAAGCGCTCGTTGGTGTCGCGCGGCGTCCCGAAACCGGCGAACTGCCGCATCGTCCACGAGCGGCCGCGGTACATCGTCGGGTAGACGCCCCGCGTGTAGGGGAACTCGCCGGGCCTGCCGATGTCGGCGGACGTGTCGCGGCCCGCGAGATCGTCCGGCGCGTAGCACTCCTTGATCTCCATGTCGGAGACCGTCGAGAAGCGGCGCGCGGTCTCTTTCGACGCGGACCCCGGCGGGACGAATCGTGGTTGTGCGCTCATGGCAGTCTCCGGGTTCCGTCGACGGTCTTATCGCGATCGCCGCCGCCAGTGCGAGCGGCGTTTCGTCAGGGCTCGAGCGGCCGGGAGCCGCGCGCGCCCGGCGACACGCGGCGCCGCCGCCGGAAGTCGACGTCGATCACACGGGCGCGCGGCAGGCGCGGACGCGGGGTGCGATGCGAGATGAGCTTCGCCGCGACCGGCACCCATTCCTCGGGCACGAGGATGCGGATGGTGCCGAGGCTGCCGGTGCGGACCGGATCCATCTCGAAGCGCCGGCTCTCCAGCAGGCACGGAATGCCCTGGTGCTCGAGGAATCCTTTGACGAGGTGCGCTTCGGGCTCGAATGCCGTGGCGTGGCAGACTTTCCAGGGCATGACGGGACTTTTCCGTATAGATGATCCTCCTTGTCATGCCAAGGCATACTTGACGGTCGCACCAAACGCGGGCAAGCGGAAGCCCAACCAAATCCACAGGAGGCACCGCATGAACCGATTGGCACCGCGTTTCGCATTGGCCGGCCTGCTCGTCGTGGCGAGCGCCAGCGTGGCGCTCGCCCAGAGCGAGGACGCGCTGATCAAGTATTTCCGCAAGAAGAACAACCTCCCCCCCACCGCCGCCGTCACCGTCCAGGGCCTGAAGGACTCGGCCAACTTCAAGGGATCGAAGGAAGGCACGCTCAACATCGCGGGCCCGCAGGGCAACAAGGCGCTCAACTTCATCGCGTCGCCCGACCTCAAGTATGTCGTCGTGGGCGAGGTGGTGGACACCACGGTCGATCCGTCGAAGGCCGTGATGGCGAAGATCAACCTCCAGGGCGAGCCGTTCAAGGGCGCGAAGGACGCCAAGGTCACGATCGTCGAATACTCTGAGTTCCAGTGCCCGTTCTGCAAGCGCGGCTTCGACACCATCGAGAACCAGGTGCTGAAGCAGTACGAGGGGAAGGTGAAGTTCTACTTCAAGAGCTTCCCGCTGCCGTTCCACCCGTGGGCGATGCCGGCCTCGATCGCCGCCGAGTGCGCAAAGAGTCAGAAGGCCGAAGCGTTCTGGAAGGTCTACGAGTCGTTCTTCAACCACCAGTCGGAGATCAATCCGCAGAACGTGAAGGACAAGGCGGCGGAGTACCTGAAGGACACCGGCATCGACATGGCCAAGTGGAACACCTGCTTCGACAACAAGGAGACGGCGGCGAAGGTGAACAAGGAGCACGACGAAGGCGCGGCCCTCGGCGTCACGGGCACGCCGGCCTTCTTCATCAACGGCCGCATGCTGGTGGGGGCGCAGCCGTTCGAGCAGTTCAAGAACGTGATCGACGACGAGCTCGCCGCGGCGAAGTAGTCGCTACCTTTTCCGATCCGGGCGCCGCCTGCCTCGTGCAGGTGGCGCCTTCCCTTTTTGCGGTACAGGAAGACCGCGCGTAATGGCGCCGCTGCGGGGTGCGGGAGACCGGCTCGCTGGCTCCGCAGATCCTCGACTCCGCACCGTTCAAGGGCACCATGCGCAGGGCCGCGTAGCGGATCTAGTCGCCTGCGAGCCGGTCTCCCGCACCCCGCCGAAGCGCCGCTGCGCGATCTGGAACAGCCAGCAGCGGACCGTCGGTGTGCGACCGGCTGTGCGCCGCGCAGCATCACCACGACTGCGCCGCCGAAGCTCGTGCTTTCGTGGTCCGAGCGCGCACGTCGCGCCGCGGCGACCCGTCGGCAGCGTGGCGGCTTGCAGTGCGCCACTCATGGTGACACTGTGTCACCATGACGAGGAAGGGGTCGATCACCATCAAGGATCTGCACGCGCAGACGGGAGCGCACGTGCGGCGGGCCGGCCGCGGGCGGGCGCCGGTGCCGGTGACCGATCGTGGGAAGGTCGTCGCCGCACTGGTCCCCCCGACGTTGCTCCCGACGGGCCGCCGGCGGCGCACCGTGCTGGCGGAGTACGCCACGTGGCTGTCGCGCGAGCCGGCGACCCGGGTGCTCGACGATCTCGACGCCGTACGCGGCGAGCGCTGACGATGCTCTTCTGCGACACGTCGACGCTCGCGAAATACTATGTGGCCGAGCCGGAATCCGAGGCGGTCCGCGCTCGGCTCGACGCCGAGGATCGCGTGCTGCTCTCCGAGCTCGCGCGGGCCGAGCTCATGGGCGTGTTCCACCGGCAGCTCCGCGAGCGCCGATGGGATCGGAGCGCGTTCCAGACCGTCGTGCGGCAGTGGTCGACCGACGACGCCGGCGGCTACTGGACGTGGCTCCCACTCGATGCCGAGATCGTCGAGCAGGTCGTGCGGGTGTACGCCACGCTGCCGGACGACGTCTTCTTGCGGACGGCCGACTGCCTGCACCTGATCACGGCGCTCCGCCATGGGTTCTCGGAGATCCACACCCACGACGCCCAGCAGCGCGCGGGAGCCGGTGCGCTCGGCCTGACCGCGATCGCGATCTCCGCGTAGACGACCGCACCTGCAGCAGGCGCCCTATTTGCGAGCGGAGATTCAACCAATGAAACCCCGCCACGCAGCGACCGAAGTGCATCGCGACTCGGCGACTCGGAACGACGATCAGTATTCGGGCTTGAAGTCGAAAGTGGTGCGTCGTCTCGAGGTAGCGCACCGTGCGGGTCTGGGATCGACGACGAGCTCGCCGCGGCGAAGTAGTCCTCCGTTGCATCGAAAGGCGCCGCCCTCGCGCGGGCGGCGCCTTTTCTTTGGTGCCGACCAAACGGACCGCGCGCAGGGGCGGTGCCACGGGGCGCGGGGGAGCGGCTCGCTGGCTCCGCAGATGGCACGCCCATCCCGCTCAAGGATCACCATGCGCATGGCCGCGTGTGCCATCTAGTCGCCTGCGAGTCGCTCCCCCGCAGCCCTCGACAACGAGCTGCGCGATCTGTTTCTCCCGCCGACGGCAAGCCGACGGTGCGTGGCTGGCCGGCGACATCGCTGCAGCTTACGACGTCGCCGCCGATGCTCGTGCTTTCGAGGGCCGAAGACACCTTGCGCAGGGTCGCTACTGAGCGGGGTGGGGCGGCGCTTCGCAGGCGACTAGATCCGCTACGCGGCCCTGCGCACGGTGCCCTTGAACGCCACGGAGTCGAGGATCTGCGGAGCCAGCGAAGCGCCGCCCCACCCCGCCGCGCAGCGGCCCCGCTGCACCACGCCTCAGCGACCCGCGAGAGGGTCAGTATTCGGGCTTGAAGTCGAAGTGGTGCGTCGTCTCGAGGTAGCGCACCGTGCGGGTCTGGGAGCGCATGACGACCGAGTTCGTCTTCGCCCCGCCGCGGAAGAAGCGCACGCCCTGGAGGAAATCGCCGGTCGTCACGCCGGTCGCCGCGAACATCACGTCACCGCGCACGAGATCGTCGATCTTGTAAACCTGCTGCAGATCCGTGAGCCCCGCCGCGTAGCAGCGGTCGCGCTCGTCGTGGGTGAGCGGCGCGAGCCTGGCCTGCATGTCGCCGCCCGCGCAGCGCAACGCCGCGGCCGCGAGCACGCCCTGATGACCGCCGCCGACGCCGATCAACAGATCGATCCCCGACTCGGGGCGCGTCGTCGCGAGCGCCGCCGAGAGATCGCCGGCGCCGAGCAGCTTGATGCGCGCCCCCGCCTGTCGGACCTCGCGGATGAGCTTCGCGTGGCGGGGCCGCTCGAGCACGACGACCGTCAAGTCCTCGACGTACACGCCCTTCGCCTCGGCGAGCGCGTGCAGGTTGTCCTGCGGCGCGCGCGTGATGTCGATCACGCCCCGCCCTTCCGGCCCGACGGCGACCTTCTCCATGTAGGCGTCGGGGCACTGGAAGAAGACGCCGGGCTCGGCGATCGCGATGATCGAGAGCGCCCCGGGCCCGCCCGTCGCGGTGATGCTGGCCCCTTCGAGCGCGTCGAGCGCGACCTCGGTCGTGATCTCGCCACCGCCGATCTTCTCGCCGACGTAGAGGGCCTTCGTCTGCTCCTGTGTGCCCTCGCCGATCACGACCGTGCCGCCGACGGCGATCGCGTTGAACGCGCGCCGCATGGCCTCGACCGCGGCCTGATCGGCCCCCGCCTCGTCGCCGCGCCCCATGAAGCGCGCCGACGCGAGTGCCGCCGCCTCCGTGACCCGAGCCACCTCGAGCGCCAGGTTGCGGTCCATCAGGCTCCTCCGAGGTCGTCGGCGATGCGCAGGCAGATCGGCGTGCCCTGCGTGCCGGCCAGGCGCCCGATGCGGCCGAGCGCCGTCTGCAGATCCCGCTCGCGCGCCTCGTGCGTACGGATCACGACGGGCACCGTCCCGCCGGCGCTGCGCTCCTTCTGGATCACGGTCGCGATACTAATCCCGTGTCGTCCGAGGATGGAAGCGAGGTTTCCGAGGACGCCCGGCCGATCGCGCACCATGATGCGCAGGTAATACGCCGTACGGAGATCCCCCATCGGGATGCGCTTCGGACGCCGGAGCGCGGGGATGCCGAGCGGCGGGACGCGCGCCGACGTGTCCTGGAGGCGGTTGCGCGCGATCTCGATCAGGTCCGCGACGACGGCGGTCGCGGTCGGCATCATGCCCGCGCCGAGGCCGTAGTACATGCTCGAGCCGAGCGCCTCACCCTCGACGTAGATCGCGTTGAAGGCGCCGCGTACGCCCGCGAGCACGTGCGCCGCCGGCACCAGCGTCGGATGCACACGCGCCGCCACGTCGTCCCCGTGCATCGACCCGATCGCGAGGAGCTTGATCTCGTAGCCGAGCTCGCGCGCGTAGCCGACGTCCATCTGCGCCACGCGCCGGATGCCCTCGGTGTGCACGTCCCTCAAGTGCAGCTCGGCGCCGAACGCGAGCGCGCTCAGGATGACGAGCTTGTGCGCGGAGTCGATGCCGTCGATGTCGAAGCTCGGGTCGGCCTCGGCGAGGCCGCGCGCCTGCGCCTCCCGCAACACGTCCTCGAACTGCGCGCCCTCCGCGCTCATCTTCGAGAGGATGTAGTTGCAGGTGCCGTTCACGATGCCGCGGACGGCGACGGTACGGTCGGCGACGACGCCGTCGCGCAGCACCCGCACGATCGGGATGCCGCCGCCGACGCTCGCCTCGAAGCCGATGTCGACGCGCTGCCGGGCCGCCGCGCCGAAGATCTCGCGGCCGTGCACGGCGAGAAGCGCCTTGTTGGCGGTGACGATGCTCTTGCCGCGTCCGATGGCGCCGAGGACGAACCGCCGCGCCGGCTCGTAGCCGCCCATGAGCTCGATCACGACATCGACGTCGTCCGCTTCGTAGACGCGCCGCGCGTCGGGCACCAGCATGCCCTTGGGCAGGCGCACGCCGCGGTCGCGCCGGGTGTCGAGGTCGGCGATGCGCACCAGGCGCAAACGCGCGCCGAGCATCGCGTCGATCGCCGCGCGCCGGCGCTGCAGGAGCTTCACGACCCCGGTGCCGATCGTCCCGAAGCCGATGAGGCCGGCGCGGATCTCGCGATCCGCGGGCCGGATGCTCGCCAGGCGCTTGCTGCTACCCATGGGCCACGCGCGCGTCGAAGCCGGCGGTGATGCGGGGAAATTCCATCCGGACCGCGACGTCCCGGAGCTCAGAATCGGAAGCCGAGCGACCCCATCGTCGTCACGAACTGGCGATCCGAGCGGTTGTTGAGGAACGCCTGGTGGTAGCTGCCGTGCAGGCCGAGCGTGATCTCGAGCAGCGGCACTTCGTCGTTCTCGCGCTCGTAGAGCGTGAAGATGGTGCCGGTGAGGCCGAGCCCAGCTTCGATGCCGGCCGCATCCTCGTCCTCGTCGGTGAAGACGCCGATGCCGTTCACCTCGGCGCTGTTGAAGTTCGCGAAGTGGTACCACCCGCCCTTCACGGTCGCGTACGGCCGCACCGGATACGACGACGGCAGGAAATTGATGCGCGGCCCGAGCGCCACCACGAAGTTCTGGTGGACCTCGTCGGTCTTGAACTCGAAGTCGCCCTGCCGGTACCGCTCGGAGTCGCCGTCGTTGTCGTTGAAGGAGTGCGTGAACTCGAAGATGCCGTCGAGGAAGGGCAGGAACTCGTAGCCGGCCGCGATGCTGTAGGCGCCGCCCGGGTTCTGCTCGTGGCTGAAGTCGCCGACGGGGATCAACGCGCCGCCGCGCACTTCGAGGAACGCGGCGCCCGGCTCCGCGGCGGCACGCCCCACGAGCCCGAACACGCACAGGATGGCCAGCGACAGCGAGCGGATCTTCATGACCCCTCCCCTTTCCCCCAAAGCGATCGATTTGGCGCTAAGTCCGCGTCGTACAACGCGTGCGATCTCGGGCGACGATAGCGGGCACCTTCCGGGAAGGCAAGGCATGAATCGCAGCGTCTGCGTGACTCGCGCCGCGCCGCCGTCACCCGATCCGCGCGAGCTCGAGCCGACCCGCCCAGCGCGCCTCGAGCACCGCGCGCAAGGACCGAGAGGCCGGCGACGCGAGCCCCGGATCGGAGGCGAGCCACCCCGCCGCATCCTCCTGCGCCTGCCGCAAGAGCGCGCCGTCGCGCACCAGGTTCGCCGCGCGGAAGTCGGGCAGGCCCGATTGGCGCGTGCCGAGGAACTCGCCCGGCCCGCGGATCTCGAGGTCCTTCTCCGCGATGCGGAAGCCGTCGTTCGTCTCCTCCATCACGCGCAAACGCTCGCGCGCCACGTCGCCCTGGGCGTAGGAGGCGAGGAGGAAGCAGAGCGAGCGGTGCTCGCCGCGCCCGACGCGGCCGCGCAGCTGGTGCAGCTGGGCGAGGCCGAAGTGCTCGGCGTGCTCGATCACCATGACGGTCGCGTTCGGCACGTCGATCCCGACCTCGATCACGGTCGTGCACACCAGCACCTGGTACTCGCCGTCGCGGAAGCGGCGCATGACCGCGTCCTTCTCGTCGCCGCGCATCTGCCCGTGCATGAGCCCGACGCGGTACCTCGCGAGCGGCCCCGCGGCGAGCTCGCGCGCCATGCGGGTCGCGTCGAGGAGGTCCGTCTTCTCCGACTCGCTGACGAGGGGGTAGACCAGGTACGCCTGCCGGCCCTGGTCGAGCTCGCGTGCGAGGAGCTCCAGCACGGATTCGCGCCGCCGTTGGTTGAACACGCGGGTCACGATCGGCCGCCGGCCGGGCGGCAGCTCGTCGATCGCCGACACCTCGAGATCGCCATAGAGCGTGAGCGCGAGTGTGCGCGGGATCGGCGTCGCCGTCATCAACAGGATGTCGGGGTTCGTGCCGTGGCGCTTCAGCATCTGCCGCTGCAGCACGCCGAAGCGGTGCTGCTCGTCGATGATGCCGAGACCGAGCTTCTTGAAGGCGACGCCCTCCTGGATGAGCGCGTGCGTGCCGACGACGAGGTCGATGTCGCCGCGGGCGATCGCCCGCTCGGTGCGGCCGCGGAGCTTCCCCTGCACCCCGCCGGTCAGGAGCGCCACCGTGAGGCCGACCGGGTTGCCGAAGCGGCGGAGCGTGGCGCAGTGCTGCTCGGCGAGGAGCTCCGTCGGCGCCATCAGCGCGGCCTGATAGCCGGCGTCGACCGCGATCGCCGCGGCATGGAGCGCGACCACCGTCTTGCCGCTCCCGACGTCGCCCTGCACGAGGCGGTGCATCGGGTGGGGCGCCGCCATGTCGCGCTCGATCTCGCCGATCACCCGGCGCTGCGCCCCCGTGAACGCGAACGGCAACGTCGCCGCGAGCGCCCGGGTGCGCGCCGCCGGCACCGGGAACGCGATGCCGCGCTCGGCGACGACGTTGTGCTTGCGGAGCGCCAGGCCGAGCTGCAGGTAGAAGAGCTCGTCGTAGACGATCGCGCGGTGCGCGGGCGACGTACCCGCGTTCAGCTCGTCGACGTCCGCGTCGGGCGGCGGCTGGTGCACGGCGCGGAGCGCCGCAGCGAGGTCGACGACGCCGCGCCGCTCGGCGGTCGCCGTCGGCAGCGCGCTCGGCACCCGCCCCGCGTACTGGTCGACCGCCGCGTGGACGAGCCGGCGCATCGCGCCGATCGGGATGCCGGCGGGCTTCGTGTAGATCGGCACGATGCGACCGGTGTCGGCATCCTCCTGCCCTTCGAGGAGCTCGACCTCGGGATGCACGACGCGCAGACCGAGCATGCGCGCCATGCCCTTCGCCGCCTCGACCTTGCCGTGCAGCAGCACGCGCTGGCCCTCGTGGAAGCGGCTCCGGAAGTAGGCGATCTGATGGTACCAGAGGAGCGTCAGCGACCCGCTCGCGTCGACGGCCGTCGCCTCGAGGATGCGCCGACGGCCGGCGAAGCGTTCGCGAACGCCGCGGATCTCGGCCTCGATCGTCGCGTGCTCGCCCGACTGCAGCATCGAGATCGTGCGGACGTCGCGGCGGTCCTCGTAGCGGAAGGGGAGATGGAAGAGCAGGTCGTCGACGGTGGTGAGCCCGAGCGTCGCGAGCTGCTCGGCGCGCTTCGGGCCGACGCCCTTCACGAACTGGACCGGCGTCTCGAGATTCTGCAGCTGGCCCGCGACCGCGTCCGACGAGCCGCGATACGGGCGCGGCGGCGCCGGCGCCGCTGCGGGCGCCGCCCGGAGGTCGGCGACGAGCGCCATCAGCCGCCGCAGAGCGGCGCTCGCCTCCGCGTCGCCGCTCACGGCGGACGCGGGCGCCGGCGGCGGCAGCGGACCACCCGCGAGACCGTCGAGGAGTCCGCGCACCTCCTCGAGGCGGGCTCGGGTCGCCTCGTCGGGCGTCCGGGCGACGCTGAGCGCGAGCTTCTCGCGCAGCACGCGGAACGGCAGCGCCGATCGCGCGAGCCGCGGCGGCGCCGTCGCGAGGTACTGGAGCGGCGGTCCGAGCGTGCGGAGCAGATCTTCGAGCGGCGTCACGGTGAAGTCGGACCCGATGCGCCGGTCGTTCTACCCAGGCGTCGCCGCGATCGGCAAGGTGTGGACGACCCCGCCGTCGTCGGCAAGACTCGCCGTCCATGCGCGCGCTCCGAGTCGTTCTCCGCTGGGGCGCGTGCCTCGCCGTCGGCTTCGCCGCCGCCTCGCTCACGGTCGTGACGCTCTACCACTGGGTCGATCCGCCGGTGACGCCGCTCATGCTCCTGCGCGCCGTCGAGAGCGCGCTCGCGGGCGCGCCGGTCGGGATCGACCACCGTCGGGTCGCGCTCCGCGAGGTGAGCCCGGCGCTCGTCCGCTCGGTGATCGCGGCCGAGGACGCGCGCTTCTTCACGCACTGGGGCGTCGACACGACCGAGCTCGAACGCGCCGTCGCGTACAACGAGCGACAGGGCGGACGCCGGCTGCGCGGCGCCAGCACGATCACGATGCAGTGCGCGCGCAGCGTCTTCCTCTGGCCCGGACGCACCTGGATCCGCAAGGCGATCGAAGTGTGGCTCGCGGTGCTCATGGAGCAACTCTGGGGAAAACGGCGGATCCTCGAGGTCTACCTGAACGTCGTCGAGTGGGGGCCGGGGGTGTACGGCGCCGAGAGCGCGGCGCGCCGGCACTTCGGCGTGTCGGCGGCGAATCTCGACGCCGAGCGCGCGGCCCTGCTCGCCGCGACGCTGCCCGCGCCGCGGCGCTTCGACCCGGCGGCGCCCTCACCATCCCTCCGCCGGCGCGCGGCGACGATCCTGGCGCGGGCCCGCGCCGTCGAGCTCCCCGCCGCGCCGCGCCTCCGCGCCGCGCCCGCCGACGGACGTTGAACGGTCGGCGGCTTTCTCAGCGTTGCAACGGCCGCCCGATCGGCGAATCGCACTCGTGAGAACCCGCGGGGCAGACGCCCGATCTACATGGTCGGGGCGCTGGCACGACCAGTGCTCCGGTGATCGGTATGGTGCTGGATCTCGTTCCCAGGTCGTTCACGCTCCGGACGTGCCGACCCGTCGCCCTCGACGGGCATCTGCACCCGGATTTCCAGCCGGTCGCGACCGCGCTCCGCGAGCAGCTCCGCAGCCACCCCGGCGGCGCCGCGGTCGCGGTGTATTGGCGCGGCCGCTGCGTCGTCGACCTGTGGGGTGGCTACAAGGACGCGGCCGGGACGCCGTGGACACGCGACACCATGGCGCCGAGCTTCTCGACCACGAAAGGCATCGCGGCGACGTTGATGCACGTCCTCGTCGACCGCGGCCTCCTCGACTACGACGACCGCGTCGCACGCTACTGGCCGGAGTTCGCGCAGGCCGGCAAGGACGCGATCACCGTCCGCCACGTGCTCTCGCACCAATCGGGCCTCTACCACATCCGCCAGATGATCGATCACGCGGAGCGGATGCGCGACTGGCGCTACATGATCCGCGCGATCGAGCGCACCCCGCCGATCCATCCGCCCGGCACGCGCACCGGCTATCATGGGCTCACCTTCGGGTACCTGATCGGCGAGATCGCGCAGCGCGTGACCGGCCGGTCGTTCGCGGAGCTCGTACGAACCGAGATCGCCGGCCGGCTCGGCTGCGACGGCATGTACATCGGCACGCCGGACCATGAGCTGCCCCGCGCCGCGACGCTCCTCTGGCCCAAGCGCAACGTCATGACCCCGCGCCTCCCGGTCGGCGCCGGCGTGATGCACTGGGCGCTGCGCGAAGGGTCGCCCGTGCTGCAACGCCTCCTCGCGGTCGGCGGCATCGAGCTCGACCTGGCGAGCATCCTCGACGCGCTCGCGCCGCGCGGCATCGGCTCGTTCGATTTCAGCGCCCCCGAGACGCTGCGCGCGTCCATCCCCGCCGCCAACGGCCTCTTCACCGCGCGCTCGCTGGCGCGCACCTACGCCGCGCTCGCCGCGGGCGGCGCGATCGACGGGGTCCGCCTACTCTCGCCCGCGACGGTGGCGCGCGCGACCGAGATCCAATCGCGCGCCGCGAGCCGGGTGGTCATTCCCTTCGACATGCGGTGGCGGCTTGGCTACCACGGCGTTCTCACGACGCGCGGCGTACCCCGGCAGGCCTTCGGTCACTTCGGATTCGGGGGCTCCGGAGCCTGGGCCGACCCGCGTCGCGATCTGGCGGTGGCCCTCATCGTGAACAGCGGGCTCGGCACACCCTTCGGCGACCTCCGCATCGCACGCATCGGTGGCGCGGCGCTCGCGAGCGTCGACGACCCGCACTGACCCGGAAGGAGCGACCATGGGGACCGACGCCATCCGCGAACGCCTGCGCCAAGAGCTCCTCGGCCTGATCCAGCGCAACGCCAAGATCGCCGCCAACCTCCGCCGCGAGCAGAACCCGCTCGGCGGCGACTGGACCGAGAACGCCGCCGTGCTGGAGAACGACGAGGTGCTCGACGCGCTCGATGCCGAGGGCCGCGCCCGCGCGACCCAGCTCCGCGCGGCGCTCGACCGCATCGCCGCCGGCACCTACGGAACCTGCGTACGCTGCCGGGGTCCGATCCACCCGGGGCGCCTCGAGGCCATCCCCGAAGTCACGACCTGCATCGACTGCGCGCGCGCCGCCTGACCTCGTCATGGCCTGGTGGGGCGACGTCGTCGCGTCCGTGAGGCCGCCCCCCTTCCCCTTACCGGAACCCGGCAGTAGGGTGAGACCCTACTCTTCGAGAGGAGGACATGGCATGCAGAAGGACGATCCCGACACGGGCACGCACGAGGTCACGCGCCGCGAGTTCCTGGTAGGCGCCGGGGCGGCCGTTGCCGCCGGCGGCGCGACCCTGATCCTGCCCCGCGGCGCCGCGGCCGCGCCGATCGCGCTGCCGCCGCTTCCCTGGGCCGACGACGCGCTCGCACCCTACGTCTCGGCGCACACGATCGGTTTCCACTACGGCAAGCACCACAAGGGCTACGTCGACAACCTGAACAAGCTGATCGCGGGCACCGAGCTCGCCGACCTGCCGCTCGAGAAGATCATGACGACGACGGCGGGCAACGCCGAGAAGCAGACGATCTTCAACAACGCCGCGCAGGTCTGGAACCACACCTTTTACTGGAAGAGCCTGAAGCCCAAGGGCGGCGGCGCGCCGCCGAAGGAGCTCGGCGCGAAGATCGACCAGGCGTTCGGCAGCTACGACGCGTTCAAGAAGACCTTCATCGACGCGGCGCTCACCCAGTTCGGGAGCGGCTGGGCGTGGCTCGCGGCCAAGGGCGGCGTGCTGCAGATCGTGAAGACGCCGAACGCCGAGAACCCGGTCATCAAGGGCGTGAAGCCGCTCCTCACCATCGACGTCTGGGAGCACGCCTACTACCTCGACTACCAGAACAAGCGCGCCGACTACGTCACCGCCGTGCTCGACCACTTGATCGACTGGGAGTTCGCCGCCGCCAATCTCGCCGCGTAGCGCCACTACACGTCCGCGGCGTCGGCCGCGCTCCCGGTCGCGAAGGCGCGTGGCGCGCGCCGGGAGCAGGCCGTGGCGTGGATGGTGCGGAGTCCTCAGCCCCCTCGCCGCAGCTGCCGGATGCCCGGCGCGCCGAAGGTCGCCTCGAAGGCGGGATCGCGCTTCTCGTCGAAGACCGCGAAGCCCGCCCCCTCGTACGCGCGCTGCGCCGGCGTGTTGCCGATGAGGACGCCGATCTGGAACCGCGTGTGGCCGCGCGTGCGGCCCGCGTCGAGGATCGCGTGGAGCAGCGCCTTGGTGAGCCCCTTCCCGCGGTGGGCCGGGCGCGTCGCCACCCACTCAACGATCCACGTGTCGTCGGGTTGGTCGGGCGCGCAGGCGAGGAAGGGTGCGACCCGCTGCTGCATCGCGCCGAGCCGCGCCTCGTTCCATCCCTCGGCGGTCATCGCCTCGACGAGCGCCCGGAAGAAGCGCTCGCCGGTCGCGACCTTCGCGTCGTCGTAGGCCGAGAGCGCCGCCGCCGGCTCGCCGTCCACCTCGGCGACGAGGAAGCGCGACCAGTGCGCGAACGACTCCGGCTGCCGGTTCGCGATGCGCGCGACGATGCCGAGCCGGTACGCGTCGGATCCCGGGATCGCGAGATCCCAGAATCCGAACGGCAGATGCGAGCGCGACGCCTCCTGCTGCACCCAGGCGATGAAGGGAAGATCGCGCTCCGTGGCGCGGCGGATCGTATGGGCCATGCGGAGCGCATGCCACGCACCCGAAGGCATGTCGACGCGGGCCGCGGCGTTGACGCCTCCCGAGGGCGCGCGCTACGCGCTCTCGCTGCCATGACGGACGAAGCCGGAACGAGCGTCCTGCGCAGGGCGCGCCCGCCCGATGCCGACGCGCTCGCCCGCCTCGAGCGCGCGGCGTTCGTCGGGTGCTACGCCGCGCACCGTTTCGCGGCGGCGCAGCTTTCGTCGCATCTCACGCGGTCCGCGTCGTTCGCCCACGTCGTCGAAGGGCGCGGCCGGATCGTCGCCTACGTCCTCGGCGTCCAGGGCGCCGGTAGCCGCGCGCACGTCGCGCGCCTCTACAGCATCGCGGTCGATCCGAGCGCGCGCCGCCGCGACTTCGCCAGGCGTCTCTTGCGCGCGTTTCTCGCGACGGCGCGGCGCCGCGGCTGCACGGTCGTGTCCTTGGAGGTCGCGGCGACCAATCGCGCGGCGCTCGCGCTCTTCGCCCTCCACGGCTTCGCGATCACACGCCGGCTGCCGGCCTATTACTCCCGCACCACCGCCGGCCTCCGCATGCGCCGGGAACTCATCGGACGCGCGGATCGTCCACCCACGGGACACCGGACGCGCCCGTAGTGAGCCGAGACGGCGCCCTACAGCCGCCCGAAGAAATCATTCCCTTTGTCGTCCACCACGACGAAAGCCGGGAAGTCTTCGACCTCGATCTTCCAGATCGCCTCCATCCCGAGCTCGGCGTACTCGAGCACCTCGACCTTGCGGATGTTGTCGCGGGCGAGGATCGCAGCGGGGCCGCCGATCGAGCCGAGATAAAAGCCGCCGTGCTTCCTGCAGGCCTCCGTGACCGCGGGCGAGCGGTTGCCCTTGGCGAGCGTCACGAAGCTCCCGCCGTGCTGCATGAAGAGGTCGACATAGCCGTCCATGCGGCCGGCGGTCGTGGGGCCGAACGAGCCCGACGCCATGCCCCGCGGCGTCTTCGCCGGGCCCGCGTAGTAGATCGGGTGGTCCTTCACGTACTGGGGCAGGCCCTCGCCGCGCTCGATGCGCTCGCGGAGCTTCGCGTGCGCGAGGTCGCGGGCGACGATCATCGGGCCGCTGAGCGCGAGGCGGGTCTTGATGGGGTATTTCGACAGCGCCGCGCGGATCTCGCTCATCGGCTTCCCGAGATCGATCTTCACGACGTCGCCCGAGAGCTCGGCTTCGTCGATCTCGGGAAGGAAGCGGACGGGATTGGTCTCGAGCCGTTCCAGGAAGACCCCGTCGGCGGTGATCTTGGCCTTCGCCTGCCGATCGGCGGAGCACGAGACGCCGATGCCGATCGGCAGGCTCGCGCCGTGGCGCGGGAGCCGGATCACGCGCACGTCGTGGCAGAAGTACTTGCCGCCGAACTGCGCGCCGATCTCGAGGCGCTGGGTCATCTTCCAGATCTCGTCCTCGAGCTCGGGGTCGCGGATGGCGTGCCCGGCCGGATCGCCGCGCGTCGGGAGGTCGTCGAGGTCGCGGCAGGACGCGAGCTTCACGGTCTTCATGGTGAGCTCCGCCGACGTGCCGCCGATCGCGATCGCCAGGTGGTAGGGCGGACACGCCGCCGTGCCGAGCGTCTTCACCTTCGACTCGACGAACGGGAGCAGGCGCTCGCGGCTCAGGATCGCGGCGGTCTCCTGATAGAGGAACGATTTGTTCGCCGAGCCGCCGCCCTTGGTGACGAAGAGGAAGCGGTACTCGTCGCCGCCTACCGCGTAGAGCTCGAGCTGCGCCGGCAGATTCGTCCCGGTGTTCTTCTCCTCGAACATGGAGAGCGGCGCCATCTGCGAGTAGCGGAGATTGGTCTGCTGGTAGACGTCGTAGATACCGCGCGCGATCGCCGCCTCGTCGTCGCCGC
Source organism: Deltaproteobacteria bacterium (assembly GCA_020848745.1). NCBI lineage: Bacteria > Pseudomonadati > Myxococcota > Myxococcia > Deltaproteobacteria bacterium. Next base: position 15,340 of record JADLHM010000058.1, read on the forward strand.
CCGTCCAGACGCGCTGGCCCTTCTTGCCGAGCGCGATCGCGGTGCCGGTGTCCTGACACGACGGCAGCACCATGCCCGCCGAGACGCAGGCGTTGCGCAGCATGTTCAGCGCGACGAAGCGGTCGTTCATCGACGCCTCGGGATCCTCGAGGATCTTCTTCAGCTGGGCGAGGTGGCCGGGACGAAAGAGATGCGACACGTCGCGAACGGCTTCGAAGGCGAGGCGGGTGAGCGCGGCGGCGTCGACCGTGAGCACGCGCTGGCCGCGGAAGGTGTCCGTACCGACCCAGTCACCCTCGAGCTTGCGGTAGGGCGTCGTGTCGTGACCGTGGGGGAACATTTCCTGGTAGCGGAAGTCGGGCATCCGCACGGTTTAGACGATCCCCGCCGCCTGCGCCACGAAACGGCCCGCCGCGACCGCTCGGCCCGGGCCGACACCGGCGGGCTCGCGTCGCGACCGGCCTTTGAAAGACCGCCGCCGCCGGGATACAGGGCGGAGCGCGTGTCCCGTTCGACCTCCGCTCCGGATCGCCGCTCGCGACCTGCGGCCGCGTGGCTCGCGGGGACGCTCGTCCCGCTCGCGCTCGCACCGACCGGGTGTCTGCCGGCCCTCCAGCTGAATCGCACCATGGCGGCCTACGACGCCGTCGCGACCGACGCGGTCTGCCGCCAGCTGCTGCTGAACGTCGCGCGCGCGCGCCACAACGAGCCGTTGCACTTCACCGCGCTCTCCAACATCGCCGCGACGTACAGCCTGCAGCTGAACGCGGGCGCGACGCCGCCCCTCGGCGGCCTCGAGGGTGGCGCCGGCAATCTCTCGCCGATCTTCGGCGGCAGCTGGACCGACAATCCGACGCTCAGCATCGTGCCGGTCGAGGGCGAGGAGTTCACGCGCCGCCTGCTGACGCCGTTTCCCGAGAGCACGCTGACGCTCCTTCTGCGCCAGGGGGCGGACGTCGACCTCGTGCTGCGCATGATGGCGGGCGAGTACCGTACGGAGCTCGACGGCGCCCGGGTCACGTACGCGAACAAGCCATCCGACCGTGAAGGGTACACGGTGTTCCGCCGGGTGGCGGTGCACGTCTCGTCCATCCAGGACCGCGGCGCACTCTACGCCGAGCCGATGATCTTCACGGACACGTGGACGGTGCCGGCCGAGTCGGTGACGCCCGAAGTCCTGCAATCGTTCGGATCGGAGTACACGCTGACGCGCGAGCGCGGCGGGAACACCTACCGCGTCACGAAGCGCACGATCGGCCGCATCGTCATCACCAACTACGATCCCGAGGTCTTGAGCAACGACGAGCGGCGCAGGCTCCACGAGGAGGCGTCTCACAACCTCGACGACGAGCTCGTGGTCGACGTCCGGTCCGGCTACCCGGGCGGCGAGTTCCCGCTGCACGGCAAGTTCCGGCTCCGCAGCTTCGCGAACATGATCGACTTCCTCGGCCGCGCGCTCGGCGAGGATCCGGAATACGCGGTCGCGCCGCATTCGCACACGCCCGCGGTGCGCGAGAACCCGGCGTTCACGCTCGAGATGGTGGAGTCCTCGCGCCCGGTCCGCGGCGAGCGCGCGATCCGCTACCGGGGGCACTACTACGCGCTCGCGCCCGAGTCCGGCTACCCATGGAACAAGAAGGCGTTCGTACTCCTCTACCAGCTCTTCCAGATGACGGTCGTGAAGCCGGCGTCGGCCGCCCCCAGCATCACGATCGCGAAGTGATTTCTTGAGCGGAATGCGTCGTCCGGTCGTCCTGGCTCTCGCCGCCGCCGCCCTCGTGGCGGCGGCGCTCCTCGGCGCGCGCTGGTGGATGGTCCGCGAGCGCTCCGCCGCGGCGATCCGCGGCTCGGGCATCATCGAGGTGACGCAGGTCGACGTCGCTTTCGAGGTGGCGGGCCGCATGATCGAGCGTTCGGTCGACGAGGGTGCGATGGTCGACAAGGGCCAGCCCGTCGGCCGCCTCGACGACCGCGAGTACCGCCTGCACGTGATGCGCGCGACCGCCGCGAAGGAGGCCGCCGACGCGCGCTACCGCATGATGACCAAGGGCGCCCGCGAGCAGGAGATCGACCGGGCGCTCGCCGCCCGCGAGGCCGCCGACGCCGAGCTCGCGCTGCAGGCCCGGGAGTACGAGCGGGTCACGCGCCTGCGCGCGGAGGGGATCGTCGCGCAGACCGAGCAGGACCGCCTCTCGAACCTGCTTGCGAACGCGCGCGCGGCTCGCGACCAGGCGGTCGCCCAGCTCGACGAGCTCCGCGAGGGCTTCCGCACCGAGGAGATCGAAGGCGCACGCGCCGACCTGCAGCGCGCCGGCGCCGAGCTGGAGCTCGCCGAGCTCAACCTCGCGCGCTGCCTGCTCTTCGCGCCCGCCGCCGGACGCGTGCTCAGCAAGAGCCGCGAGCCGGGCGAGATGGTGCAGCCCGGAACGCCGATCGTGACGCTCGGCGATCTGAGCCGGCCGTGGGTCAACGTCTACGTCGGCGAGCGCGACCTCGGGAAGGTGCATCTCGGCATGGCGGCGCAGGTGACCGTCGACTCGTTCCCCGACCAGCCCTTCGACGGCAAGGTGGCCTTCGTCTCCGACCGCGCCGAGTTCACGCCGAAGAACATCCAGACGCCCGACGAGCGCGTGAAGCTCGTCTATCGCGTGAAGGTCGAGGTCGAGACGCGGAACGAAGCCCTCAAGCCGGGCATGCCGGCCGACGCGCTCCTGCCGGTCGCGACCGCCGCGGCCTCGCGGTGACGCGCTCGTGGCGACGTCGATCCCCACAGGCAGGCCCGCCGTCCGCGCCGTCGACGTCGCCAAGCGCTACGGAACCGTTCAGGCGCTCCGCGACCTGACCTTCGAGGTCCGCGCCGGCGAGCTCTTCGGACTCGTCGGACCCGACGGCGCCGGCAAGACGACGTTCCTCAGGCTCCTCGCCTGCCTGCTGCGCCCCGACGGCGGCCGCGCCGAGGTCGACGGCGTCGACGTCACCGAGGATCCCGCCGAGGTGAAGCGCCGCATCGGCTACATGTCGCAGCGCTTCAGCCTCTCCGGCACGCTCTCCGTGCTCGAGAACCTGCTCTACGTCGCCGAGGTCTGGGGCGTCGACCCGGCGGCGCGCCGCACCCGTATCCAGCGCCTCCTCGAGTTCAGCCGCCTCGGTCCGTTTCAGAAGCGCCTCGCCAAGGACCTCTCGGGCGGCATGAAGCAGAAGCTCGCGCTCGCGGCCTGCCTGATCCACCAACCGAGGATCCTGCTCCTCGACGAGCCGACGATCGGCGTCGACCCGCTCTCGCGTCGCGACTTCTGGCTCATCCTCTACGACCTCCTCCAGGAAGGCTCGACGATCCTCCTCTCGACGCCCTACATGGACGAAGCCGAGCGCTGCGGCCGCGTCGGCTTCCTGCAGGACGGGACGATGATCGCGTGCGGACCGCCCGCGCAGCTGAAGATCGACCTCGGCGTGGCGGTGTTGGATCTCCGGTGCGCGGCGCCGCGCGCCGCCGAGCGTACGCTCCGGCACCTGCGAGGCTTCGAGACGACCGCGCTCTTCGGCGATCGCATCCACCTCACCCTGCCGCGCGACGGCCTCGATCCCGACACGGTCGTGGCGCGCGTCCGCGCGGCGGGCGTCGCGGTCGACGACTGGAAGCTCGTGGCGCCTTCGCTGGAAGACGTGTTCCTCGCCTACACGCGCCCGACCGCGGCGGCGCCGCCATGAGCGCCGCGCTCGCGGTCGAGGCGGCGGGCCTCACCCGCGTCTTCGACTCGTTCGTGGCCGTCGACCACATCGACCTCGCCGTGCCCACCGGCCGCATCTTCGGCTTCCTCGGACCGAACGGCGCCGGCAAGTCGACGACCATCAAGATGCTGTGCGGCATCCTGCGGCCGTCGGGCGGCACGGCACGGGTCGGCGGCTTCGACGTCGCCCGCGAGCCCGAGCGCGTGAAGGCCAGCATCGGATACATGTCGCAGAAGTTCTCGCTCTACGAGGACCTGACGGTCGCGGAGAACCTGCGGTTCTTCGCCGGCATTTATGGGGTGCGCGGGGCTCGTCTGGCGGAACGCATCGCCTGGGCGCTCCACATGGCTGGCCTCGAAGGACGCGGCGACACCCTCACCTCGGCGCTCGCCGGCGGCTGGCGCCAGCGGCTCGCGCTCGGCTGCGCCGTCCTCCACGAGCCGCCGATCCTCTTCCTCGACGAGCCGACATCGGGGGTCGACCCGGTGTCGCGCCGCCGCTTCTGGGACATGATCGGCGACCTCGCCGAGCGCGGCATCACGATCTTCGTGACGACGCACTTCATGGACGAGGCCGAGCACTGCGACGAGCTCGCGCTCATCTACGCCGGCACGGTCGTCGCCGCGGGCACGCCCTCGCAGCTCAAGCGCGAGCACATCCGCCACGCCCTCCTCGAGATCGAGAGCGATGACCTGATGGGGACGTACGAGGCGCTCAAGTCGACGCCGGGCATCGACGGCGTAGCGCTCTTCGGAAACGCGCTCCACGCCACGGTCGCCGACGAGGCGGCGGCGCGCGCGACGATCCGGGAGCGGCTCGCGGCGAGCGGCCTGCCGCTCCGCCGCCTCGACCGCATCGAACCCTCGCTCGAGGACGCGTTCGTCGCGATCATCGAAACCCACGTAGCGGCCCGGGGGAGCTGACCCATGCGCCTCCCCCGCCCCCTCCGCACGATCCGCGCCATCCTCCGCCGCGAGTTCATCGATGTGCTGCGCGACCCGCGGAGCCTGGCGCTCACGCTGCTCTGGCCGATCAGCATGCTCGTCATGTACGGCTACGGGATCCGCTACGACGTCGACAACGTCCCCATCACCGTCCTCGACTACAGCGCCACCCCCGAGAGCCGCGACCTCTCCGAGCAGATGCGGCGCTCCGGCTACTTCACGATCGTCCGCTTCGCGCGCGACGACCGCGACGTCGAGTACGACCTGATGAACGACGCGGTGAAGGCGGCGATCGTGATCCCGCGCGAGTTCAGCGACCGCCTGCGCGCGGGCGAGCCCACGGCGGTGCAGGTGCTGATCGACGGCTCCGACTCCAACACCGCGACGATCGCCCAGGGTTACGCGCTCGCGATCGTGAACCAGTTCGTCGGCGCCTGGTCGGGTGTCGGCACCCGGCGCGCCGGCGCGCCGGCGGCCGCAGGCGATCCGACCATCGGCCAGGCGCCGATCCAGGTCGCGAGCCGGGTCTGGTACAACCCGGAGCTCAAGAGCGTGAACTTCATCGTGCCCGGGGTCATCGCGGTCATCATGATGATCGTCGGCGCCATCCTGACGGCGCTCTCGATCGTGAAGGAGAAGGAGCGCGGCACGATCGAGCAGATCCTGGTCTCGCCGATCCGTCCGCTCGAGATGATGATCGGCAAGATCGTCCCCTACATGGTGATCGCGCTCGTCGATCTCTCGATCATCATCTGCGCGGGCTACCTGCTGTTCGGCGTACCCATCAAGGGCAGCGTCGTGCAGCTCGCGATCTTCTCGCTCCTCTACCTCTTCTGCGCGCTCGGGGTCGGCGTCCTCGTGTCGACGATCGCCGACACCATGCAGAACGCGATGTTGGCGGCGATCTTCATGTCGCTGCTGCCCTCGGTGCTGCTCTCGGGCTTCGTGTTCCCGCTCGAGGACCTGCCGACGCCGATCCAGGCGGTTTCGTACCTCTTCCCGGCGCGCTACTTCGTGACCGCGATCCGCGGCATCTACCTGAAGCGCGTCGGCCTCGAGGTCCTGTGGCCGGAAGCGCTCCTGCTCGTCGTCTTCGCCGTGGGTATCGTGTCGTTCAGCGCATCGCGCTTCCAGGAGCGTCTGGAGTAGCCGTGCGCGCCTCCCTCGCCCGCATCGTCCAGGTGATCTGGAAGGAGGTGATCCAGATCCGGCGCGACAGGCGCATGTTCGGCATCGTGCTGATGATGCCGGTGCTGGAGCTCTTCATCTTCGGATACGTCGTCGCGACCGAGGTCGACGACATCGCGCTCGCCGTCTGCGATTACAGCCAGACGGCGGAAAGCCGCGCCTACGTCGATCAGCTGACGGAGAGCGGCTACTTCCGGATCGCGGCGCGCTGCGCCGGGGTGAACGACACCGACCGCATCCTCGACCACGGCCAGGCGAAGCTCGTGCTGGCGATTCCGCCCGATTTCGCGGAGCTGCTGCGGCGCGGGAAGCCCGTGCAGGTGATGGCGGCCGTCGACGGCAGCAACTCCAACACGGCGACCATCGCCCTCGCCTACCTCGAGCAGGTCACGCTCTCGCAGGCGGTCGACGTGCAGCTCGTCGACAAGAGCCTCGGCGTGACCGCGACCGCGCGCCATCCCGTCGTCGCGGTCGAGCCGCGCGCCTGGTTCAACCCCGAGCTCCGCAGCGTCAACTTCATGGTGCCGGCCATCACCTGCGTCCTCCTCATGGAGTCGCTCGTGATCCTCACCGCGATGGCGATCGTGCGCGAGAAGGAGCACGGCACGATGGAGCAGCTGATCGTCACGCCCATCCGCGCGTTCGAGCTGATCGTCGGCAAGGCCGTGCCGTTCATCGGCCTCGGCTACATCAACGTGGCGATCGTGATCCTGGTCGGGGCGTTCTGGTTCCAGGTGCCGATCGCCGGCAGCCTCCCGCTGCTCCTCGCCCTGACCGGACTCTTCATCGTCACCTGCCTCGGCTTGGGGCTCGTCGTCTCGGCGATCTCCAACACCCAGCAGCAGGCGTCGATGACCGGACAGTTCGTGCTGCTGCCGAGCATGTTCTTCTCGGGCTTCATGTTCCCGATCGCGAGCATGCCGCCGGTCGTCCAGACGATGACGTACGTGATCCCGCTCCGCTACTACATCTCGATCTCGCGCGGCATCTTCCTGAAGGGAGCGGGGTGGGCGGAGCTCCGCGACGAGGCGCTGATCCTCGCCGTCTACGGGATCGCGATCCTGGTGCTCGCGACGATCTTCTTCCGGAAGGAGATCCGCTGACCCATGCTGCACGCGCTGAATCGACTGCGGCGTCTGGTCGCGCCCGGGCAGCTCGAGCTCGCGCTCACACCGCGCGTCCCGGCCGCGGACGGCGAGATCCCGCGCCCGGACGAGGCGGCGCGGCTCCTCGCGCGCCTCCGCGCGCTCGGGCTCCGCGGCATCCGCCGCTGCGCTCTCACCCGCAACCGCTCGACGATGGTGTCGTTCCGTGGTGACGCGCTCCGCCTCCACCGGGCGTTCGCCACGGCGGCCGACGACGTGCTGCGGGCGGTCGTCGGCTTCGTGAACGGCCGGGGCGCCGCGCGCCGCGCCGCGCGCCGGGCGCTCACCGCATTCGAGATCCCGCGCGACCCCGCCGCCGCGCGCCCGCACCGGCCGGTCGCGTCGCATCCCGACGACGCGGCGCTCGCCGCACGCCTCCGCGCCGCGCATGCGGCCCTCAATGGCGAACGCTTCACGGGCGCGCTCGGTCCGGTCGCGATCCGCGTGTCGCGCCGCATGCGGTCGCGGCTCGGCCACTACTCGTCCGGCCGGCGCTCGGCCCCCGAGATCGCGATCGCGCGCCGTCACGCGCGCCGCGACGGCTGGCCGAGCGTCCTCGAAACCCTCGTGCACGAAATGGTCCACCAGTGGCAGCACGAGACCGGCCGCCCGGTCGCCCACGACGCCGACTTCCGCCGCAAGTGCCGCGAGGTCGGCATCGCGCCGCACGCCAAGCGTCCCCATTGAGACGCCTCGGACGGATGCGGCACCGAGCCGTCGGGCAGAGGCGCACATCGTGCAGCCCGGCACGATCGCCGCGCGTGTATATCCATGATCTTGCGAGGACGGGCTCGGCAAAGAGATTGCTCCGGGTTTCTCCCGAGGCCCCCATGCGCATGCTCCGAACCCTCGCCCTCGTCCTCGCCGCCCTCTCCGTGATGCTCGCCGCTCCGACCGTCGCCCGCGCCTGGCACATCAGCGGCCGGGTGCTGTGCGACGACGGCGATCAGACGATCGGCGCCGGCGACACCCCGCAGGGAGGCGCCTCGGTCCTCATCACCGCGCTCACCGTCGCGCCGGGCGGCACCTTCCCCGCCACGACCAGCGCCGGGACGGGAGCCTACGACGTGAAGCTCCCGGACCACGACGACGACTATCGTGTCGAGCTGACCGGCGCCGGGATCCCCGCCGGCGCGGTGGTCATCGTCCCGAGCAGCGGAGCCTATGGCGTACCCCCGATCGCCGCGATCCACCTCGGCCCGCCGAACGACACCAGCGCCGCGAACGTCGATTTCCTGCTCGCGAACTGCACCGACCCGACGCCGACCGCCACGGCGACGGCGACGCTCACCCCGACCGTCACCGCCACCCCGACGGTCACCGCCACGCCCGCGGCGACCCCGACGACGACGCCCACACGCACTCCCGCGCTCACCGCGACCCCAACGCCGGTCCACACCCCGGAGGTCTTCGCGAGCCACTTCCAGTGCTACGAGGTCGACCGCACCACCCTGGCGCCGATCACCGGCGTCTCCGTCGTCGACCGCTTCGGCGCGGCGACCATCGACCTCGCGAACTCGACGCTCGTGAAGCGGCTCTGTAACCCGGCGGGCGTGAACGGCGCGGGTGCGCCCGGCGGTCCCGATCACCTCGCGGGCTACGTGATCAGCGCGCGTACGCCGCGCTTCACGCCGCGCACCAACACCACGGTCGTGAACGCCTTCGGCACGACGACCCTCACGGTCCTCCGTCCGACCCTCCTCATGGTGCCGAGCGCGAAGAGCCTCGCCGGGCCGCCCCCGCCGTTCGGCCCGCCGGGCATCGACCACTTCCAGTGCTACGTGGTGCGGAACGCGCGCGCCCGCCGGTCGCGCATCACGGTCACCGACCAGTTCGGAACGATGACGCTCGACGTGAAGCGGCCGTCGCGGCTCTGCACCGCGGTCGACAAGCGCAACGAGGGCATCATCAACCCCGACGACAACCTCATGTGCTACGAGGTGCGCACGTCGTCGGGTACGCGGCGCTTCACGGGTCCGGGCGGCCCCGTCTACATCGACAACCAGTTCGGGCCGGACACGCTGAAGGTCACGCGGCCGACCGAGCTGTGCGTGCCGTCGACCGTGGTCTCGCCGCAGCAGCCGTAGGCCGGCGGCGCGCCGTACGGGCGGCGGGGCGCTCCGCGCATCGCATCGCCTGCTTGCATGCCTCCGGCGGCAACCGCAGAGTCGGCCGCGTGTCCGCGTTCGTGACCCGGTTCGCGCCGAGCCCCAATGGCTTCCTGCACCTCGGACACGCGTTCTCCGCCCTGACGGCGTGGGACGCGGCGCGGGCAGCGGACGGCCGCTTTCTGCTGCGCATCGAGGACATCGACGGCAGGCGCTCGCGGCCCGCGCTCGAAGCGGCGATCTTCGAGGATCTCGCGTGGCTCGGGATCGCGTGGGAGACGCCGGTCCGCCGGCAGTCGGAGCACCTCCGCGAATACGCGGCGGCGCTCGTGCGGCTCGACGATGCCGGGCTTCTCTACCCCTGCTTCTGCACGCGGCGCGAGATCGAGGAGGCGTTGACGGCGCCGCACGGACCCGCGGGCGCCGCCTACCCCGGCACGTGTCGGCGGCTCGATCGGGCGGCGCGCGCCGCGCTGGTGGCGTCGGGCCGCCCCTTCGCCCGCCGCCTCGACCTCGGGGCGGCGCTCGTGCGCTCCGGCCCGCTCGCATTCGAGGAATCGGGAACACGCGTCGCCGTGGATCCCGCGCGTCTCCACGCCGAGATCGGCGACGTCGTGCTGGCGCGGAAGGACGTGCCGGCGAGCTACCACCTCGCGGTCATCCACGACGACGCGCTCCAGGGCGTGACCGTCGTGATCCGCGGGGAGGACCTCGCCTTCGCGACGCCGCTCCACCGCGTGCTGCACGCCCTCCTCGCCCTGCCGACGCCCGCCTACCGCCACCATCGTCTGGTGACCGACGCGGCGGGTAAGCGCTTCGCGAAACGCGACGGCGCGGCCACGCTGCGCGCGCTCCGCGCCGCGGGCGTCACCCCGGCCGAAGTGCGGGCCCGCGTGGGACTCGCGTGAGCAAGCGGCGCCGCGTCTCGGAGACGCCCGCGACGGCCCGCCTCCGCCCGTCGGCGACATGCGCGGAGGCGCGCGCAGACCGGGCGGCGCCCTGGCGGGACGTCAGAACGGATAGTCGCAGCGCCAGTCGGCGTAGGGGCCGAGCGCGAGCGCCGTCCCCGCGAGCCCGGCCTCGACTCCGAAGCAGCGCTCGACGGCCTCGCCGTCCGGCGGCGCGATCCGCGCGCGCACGAGGAAGCGGCTGGTCGCGCCGTCGAGGATCTCGTGCGGCCAGTTGCGATCCACGTCGGCGAGCGTGATCGCGGCCCGTGCGTACGCCGGGTCGCGGGCGCGAATCGCGGCGGCGATCACGTCCTCGGCGGGCTGGCCGTGCCAGCCGATGCCGAGACCGCCGAGCGCGACGCCGAGGAGCGCGAGCCCGAGCTGGCGGACGCGCCGTCCGGCCGCCCTCACCCGCGCCGCACCGAACGGCGCGCCAGCGCGTCGCCGACGGCCGCGCCTTTCGCCGCGGCCGCGCCGCGCACCTCGAGCAGGAGCTCGATCGCCGTCCGACGCCTCATCGCGATGGCATCGGGTAGCACCCGCGCCGCCGCTGCGCTACACGAGGCGCCATGCCCGCTCCGCCGCCGACGCCGCGGCCGACGCCGGAGCACCCGGCCGTGCTGATCGCACTCTGGCTTGCGACGCTCGCGCTCTCGTGGACGCTCGTCGCGCGTCGTGTCGGCAGTTCGCTGGTCGGAATCGATCCGGCCGGCCTCTCCTGGGGCGGCGTCGGAGTGACCGCGGCGGTAGCCGTGGCGACCGCCGTCCTCACCTACCGCGCGCTCCGCCGCCGCCTCGTCGCGCGCCGCCTGCGCCGACTCCCGGAGAACGAGCGGGCCGCGGCGCTCGAGCGTCGGCAGGTGCTCGCGAGCGGCGTCGCCGGCACCGCGGCGGTCGTGGGCGCGGTCGCGGCCGGCGGGCTCGGCGTCGCGCGCGCGTACGTCCGCTGGCACGGGCCGGTGAACGAGATCTTCCGCGCCCAGGTCGAGAAGACCGCCCCGCGTGTGCTGCCCGCCTGGCGCGGCGCGCGCATCCGCGCGTACCGCAAGCTCGGCCGTACGGGCGCGGTCGTTTCCGACGTGGCCCTCGGGACCGGCGCGATCCGCGGCGAGAACGGCGAGGCGATCGCGCGGGACGCGATCGAGCGCGGCGTCACCTATTTCGACACCGCCCCCGACTACTCGGGTGCCGGCTCGGAGGAGGCCATGGGGCGGGCGATGCGCGGCCACCGCGACCGCATGTTCGTCGCGACCAAGTTCTGCACGCCGCGCGGACACCTGCCGGCCGGGAGCCCGGTCGCGGCGTACATGGAAGCGATCGAAGGCAGCCTCCGCCGCCTGCAGACCGACCACGTCGACCTCGTGCACGTCCACGCCTGCGACGAGATCGACCGCCTCCTCGACCCGAACGCGCACGAGGCGTTCGACCGCCTGAAGGCGCAGGGCAAAGTGCGCTTCCTCGGCGTCTCCACGCACACTCCCGACCTCGAGCGGGTCGCGCGCGCTGCCATGGATTCGCGGCGCTTCGACGTCATGATGCTCGCCTACCATCACGGCATCTGGGGCAACCTCGACGCGATCATCCACGAGGCCGCCGCGCAGGGCATCGGGATCGTTGCGATGAAGACGCTGAAGGGCGCGCGCCACCAGAATCTGACCTCCTTTCGCGACGACGCGACCTCCTACGCGCAGGCGGCGTTCCGCTGGGTGCTCTCCAATCCCGACGTCGGCTGCCTGGTGGTCTCGTTCGCGAGGCCCGAGCATGTCGACGAGTACCTGTATGCGTCCGGCGGCGCGCTCGACGCCCACGACCTCGCGGTCCTCGAGCGCTACGACCAGCGGATCGCCGGCACGTACTGCCATCCCCACTGCGGCGTCTGCCTCGACGCCTGCCCGGAACGGCTCGCGATCAACGACGTGCTGCGCCACCGCATGTACTTCGAGGACTACGGCCGGGAGAAGGAAGGCTTGCGCCTCTACGCGGCCCTCGACCGCAAGGCCGACCGCTGCCTCGCCTGCCCCGCGCCCTGCGAGCCGACGTGCCCGGTCGGCATCCCGATCCGCGCCCGCATGCTCGGCGCCGACCGCCTGCTGCGCCTCGTCTAGTCCCCGGCTGCGGCGCGCGGGGGTCAGACCAGGCCGCGCTTGGCGGCCGACGAGATGGCCACCACCGCCGGGTGCTTGAGACGTCGCTCCGCCGAGATCGCGTAGAAGCGCTCGCGAACGTCGGGAAGACGCGCGATCACCCGCATCCCGTACTGACGCGCGACCGCGCGCTCCACGACGCTCGGGACGGGCACGATGCCGACGCCCTCGCGGCCGAACGCCTGCATGAGCGCCGAGTCCTCGAACTCGCCCACGACGCGCGGCCGCAGGTCGTGGCCCTCGAGCCACTGGTCGAGCCCGCGGCGGAGCGCCGACCCGGGCGCCGGCAGCAAGAGCGGCGCGCCGCCGAGCGAGCGCGGGAAGCCGCGTCGATGCTTCGCGGCGAGCGCCGGAGCCGCGACCAGCGCGACGTCGCACTCGCCGAGCAGGTGGGTGAACACCTTGAGTGCGACGCCGGGGTCGGCGGGCACGTCGGAGAGCACGACGTCGAGCCGATGGAGCGCGAGCTCGGCGAGCAGCGTGGCCGGCTTGCCCTCGCTGCACACGAGTCGGACGGGCACGTCGAGCTCGAGAGCGGGTGCGAGCAGCCGGTGCGCGACGAGCTTCGGGAGCACGTCGGCGACGCCGACGTTGAGGCGGAGAGGCCGGCCGGTGGGCCGGTCCTTCACCGTGTCCACCATCTCGCGCCCGAGCGCGAAGATCTCGTCGGCATAACGGAAGACGGTCTGCCCCGTGTCGGTCGGCACGAGGCGCCGGCCCTGGCGGCGGAAGAGCTTCTCGTCGAGCGCGCGCTCGAGCGCGCGGATCTGCGCGCTCACCGTCGACTGCGAGAGCCGGAGCTCTTCGCTCGCCTCGGTCACGCCCCCCGTCTTCACCGTCAGCCAGAAGTACAGCAGGTGGTGGTAATTCAGCCATTCCATGGGGTGCATTTACCTCGTTTATCTCGAAGAATCACAACTGAATTATCTATTTGCTCACTGCGTTGTCCCCCCGTAAACCCGACCGGGAAAGGAGACCCAGCATGACCCGCTGGAACAACCATCTGAAGACGATCGTCCTCCTGGGCGCCCTCTCGGCCCTGCTGGTCGGGATCGGGAACGTGGTCGCTCCGGGACACCTCGGCATCTTCGCCGTGATGGCGCTCGCGATGAACCTCGGCGCCTACTACTTCTCCGACCGACTCGTGCTGCGCATGCACGGAGCCCGCGAGGTCGACCCCTCCCAGGCCCCGAGGCTCTACGGTACGGTGCGGGAGCTCGCGGCGCGCGCCGCGCTTCCGATGCCGCGCGTCTACCTGATCGAGGACCCGCAGCCGAACGCGTTCGCGACCGGCCGCGATCCGGCGCACGGCGTCGTCGCGGTGACGACCGGCATCCTCGACGTCCTGTCGCCGCGCGAGCTCCGCGGTGTGCTCGCGCACGAGCTCGCGCACATCAAGAACCGCGACATCCTGGTCTCGACCATCGCCGCCTGCGTCACCGGCGCGATCACCTACGCGGCGCACGCGGCCGGCTTCCTCGGCATGGGGAGTCCCGAGGACGGCGACGGCGAGCACGCGTCGCCCTGGGCGGGGGTCCTGATGGCGCTCGTGGCGCCGCTCGCCGCGACCATGATCCAGCTCGGTATCTCGCGCTCGCGCGAGTATCTCGCCGACGAGACCGGGGCGGCGATCTCCGGCGATCCGCTCGCGCTCGCGAACGCTCTCGCCCGCCTCGAGCAGGCCGCGACCGCGGTGCCGTCCATGGCGGCGCAGCCGGCGACGGCGAGCCTCTTCATCGTGCACCCGTTCGCCGGCGGCGCGCGGGCGGCCCGGCTCTTCTCGACCCACCCGCCGACGGCCGATCGCATCGCGCGTCTCGAGGCGATCGCCGGCCGCGGCCTCGCACGCGGCTGACAGAACGGCCATGGACGTCGCCACGATCGGCACGCCGGCGCTCTGGATCGGCTTCACGACCCTGGTGCTGGCGCTGCTGGCGCTCGACCTCGGCGTCTTCCATCGCGATGCCCATCCGGTCGGGTTCCGTGAGGCCCTCCTCTGGACCGCCGTGTGGATCGGGCTCGCGGCGGCGTTCAACGTCTGGCTCGCCGCGAGCTTCGGCGCCGAGCGCGGTCTCGAGTTCCTGACGGGCTACCTGATCGAAAAGGCGCTCGCCGTCGACAACATCTTCGTCTTTCTGCTGATCTTCTCCGCGTTCGCCGTCCCCGCCGCGTACGTCCATCGCGTGCTGTTCTGGGGCATCCTCGGCGCGCTCGTCATGCGCGCCCTCTTCATCGTCGTCGGAGCGGCGCTCCTCGAGCGGTTCCACTGGGTGATGTACCTCTTCGGCGCCTTCCTGGTGATCACCGGCGCGAAGCTCCTCTTCCAACGCGAGTCCGAGCTGCATCCGGAGCGCAACCCGATCTACCGGCTGTTCGCGCGCTGGATTCCGTCGGTGGCCTCGTACCAGGGGCCCGCATTCGTGGTGCGGCACGCCGGGAGGCTCGTTGCGACGCCCCTCCTCCTCGTGCTCCTCTGCGTCGAGACGAGCGACCTCGTCTTCGCCGTCGACTCGATCCCGGCGATCTTCGCCGTCACCAAGGATCCGTTCATCGTCTACACCTCCAACGTCTTCGCCATCCTCGGGCTGCGCTCGATGTTTTTCCTGCTCGCCGGGGTGATGGATCGCTTCCACTACTTGAAGGTCGGACTCGCGCTCGTGCTCGCCTTCGTCGGCACGAAGATGCTGCTGGCCAACCTCTACGCGATCCCGATCGGCTGGTCGCTCGCGACGATCTTCGCGATCCTCGCGACGGCAATCGCGGCGTCATGGTGGCGGAGCCGGCTGCGCGCGCTCACGAGTCGGTGCTGACGCCTCCGCGTGTCGACGTGGTGCGGGAGCGCGCTTACGAGTCCGACGAGTCCCTTGGACGTCGGAGGCAGCGCTCCGCTCCCGGCAGCGACCGTGCGGCCAGCTTTACAAGGCGGGCCCGGGTGCATAGATCGCGGGCCGACGCCATGGAGTTCTACGAGCGGATCTCCGTCCAGGACCGGTCCTTCCTCCACTTCGAGGACGCGACCACCCATATGCACCTCGGCGGCCTCCTCGTCTTCGAGGCGGGCCCGCTCACGACTCCCGAGGGCGGTATCGACATCGCGCGCATCCGCTCGCACATCGCGGGCCGCCTGCACCTCGTGCCGCGCTATCGGCAGCGGCTCGGCTGGATCCCGGTCTTCAACCAGGCGGTGTGGGTCGACGACGACCATTTCCACCTCGGCTACCACGTGCGCCACGCGGCCTTGCCGCGCCCGGGGGACGACGCGCAGCTGAAGGCGCTGACGGCGCGGATCATGTCGCAGCAGCTCGATCGCGGAAAGCCGCTCTGGGAGCTCTGGGTGATCGAGGGCCTGGCCCAGGGGCGCTTCGCCCTCCTCATGAAGACCCATCACGCGATCGCCGACGGCATCTCGGCGTTCGATCTCTTCCAAGCGCTCGTGAGCCCGACGCCGGACGAGGCGATCGCCGAGCCCGAGCCGTGGACGCCGCGGCTCGCGCCGAGCGGCGTCCGCCTCCTCGTCGACGGCCTGGCGCACCAGGCGGCGACCCCGATCACGATGGCAAAACGCCTCTTCGCGATCGCCAGCGATCCGGCCGGCGTCGGCGCCTCGACGCGCGCCGGCATGCGGGCCCTTCTCGATCTCGCCGGCGCCGTGAGCCCGCTGCCGTCGACGCCACTCAATCGTCCGATCAGCGCGCACCGGCGCTTCGACTGGCTGACGCTCGACCTCGACGCCGTGAAGGCCGTGAAGACGAAGCTCGGCGGCACGATCAACGACGTCGCCCTCGCGAGCGTGAGCGGCGGCCTGCACCACTTCCTGAAAGGGCGCGGCACCGACGTACGGACGCTCGTCATGCGCATCGTCGTCCCGGTGAGCGTCCGCACCGAAGACGAGCGCGGCCAGGCGAGCAACCGCGCATCCGGCTGGCTGATCGATCTGCCGATCCACGAGACCGATCCCCGCCGACGCCTGGCGCACGTCTCGGCGGAGACGCGCAAGCGCAAGGAGGCGCGTCAGGAGCTCGGACCCGAGGTGCTCGGGCGCGCGGCCGAGTATGCCATTCCCGGCATCGTCGGGCTCGGCGTCCGCCTGCTCTCGCGCCTCCACCCCTACAACCTGATCGTCACCAACGTCCCCGGGCCGCAGTTCCCGCTCTACCTGCTCGGAGCCCGTCTCCTCACGGGCTTCCCGCAGGTGCCGCTCTTCGAGAACCAAGGGCTCGGCATCGCGCTCTTCAGCTACTGCGGCTCGCTCGGCTTCGGCTTCAATGCCGATCGCGACGTCGTGCCGGACATCGACGACTTCGCGGCGGCGGTGGCGCGGAGCTTCGCCGAGCTGGCGCGCGCCGCGCGCGCGCGCTGACGGCCGTCGTCAGGCGGCGCGCGGATCGCCGGCCGCCGCGCGGCCGCCCTCGAGCCACGCCTTGAGGCGGGCCCCGAGCCGCGTCGCGGCGATCTCCTCGTAGAGCGCCTGGTTCTCGGAACTCAGCTGATCGCGCCAGGAGCCGCGACGCGCGCTCCGGAAGAAGTCGCGATTGCTCCGCCACTCGGCGAAATGGGCGCCCGGCGCGATCTCGTCGGCGCGCTCGCGCATCGCGCTGAAGCTCGCGGCCGCGAGCAGCGACGGCCAGACCCGCTCGTCCACCGGAACGCCGAGGAACGCCGCCAAACGCCGCAGCTCGGCGTCGAGATTCGTGGAGAGATCGGCGTAGTGCAGGAAGAGCAGGTTGGGGACGTGCCGGAAGCGCCAGTAGCCCGCCGTCTGACTCAGCACCGAGCCCATCGGGAAGCCGTCCTCCAGCCCGTCGGCGTACGGCGTCGTGAGCCAGAGCGCGAAAAGCCGGCTCGGCTCGTCGGGGAACTCGAAGTCCTCGGGCAGGCCGGCGCGCCGCCGCGCGTCCTTCTGCGTCTCCTCCGAGCCGTTCGCGATCTGGTCGCACATCGAGAAGAACGCGTCGCGAGGATCGCGGCCGCAGAACACGTACGCAACCGTCGGATCGTACGGCAGGCCGTCGATGGGCGTGTGGGTCTTGACGATGCGGCGATGGGGCTGCGCCTCGTACGACGCGAGTATCTCCTCGACAGGCTCGCGATTGCGCTCGAGCCACCGCGACAACCGGTTCAGCGGCTGTGGGAAGGTCGGCGACTGGTGCACGAGGAGCGCACAGAGCATCTGCGTCCAGGTGGTGCCGCTCTTGACCGGCGTGCAGACGACGATGTCGCCGGGTCGCAAGCGGAAGCGGTCCCACCGCGTGCTGTCGAAGATGGGGGTGACGTACGTCCGCGTCCGGACCGGAAGCTCCATCGCGCGGAATCCTAGCCAACCTCCGGGCCGTGCGGCAATCGTCGTCACCGCCGCTTCCGCAACGACACGGGTCGCGACGCGCTCGACGGACGCGGCGTCGCGGTCTAGAAGCGTCGTTTCCCCATGATCCGTCTCGAGTCCGTCTCCAAGCAACACGCCGGTCGCATCCTCTTCCTCGACGCGTCGATGGCCGTCTTCCGCGGTGAGAAGATCGGCCTCGTCGGTCCGAACGGCGCCGGCAAGTCGACGATCTTCCGCCTGATCGTCGGCGAGGAAGAGCCGGACTCCGGCGGTGTTCTCGTCGAGAAGCGCGCTTCAATCGGCTACTTCTCGCAGTCCGTCGGCGAGATGCAGGGGCGGAGCGTGCTCGAGGAAACGATCGCGGGCGCGGGCGAGGTGGCGGCCGTCGCGCACGAGCTGCACGAGCTCGAGCTCGCGATGGCCGACCCGGCACGTCACGGCGAGCCCGGCGAGCTCGACAGGCTCGTGGCCCGCTTCGGCGACGTGCAGCATCGCTTCGACGAGCTCGACGGCTACGGTCTGGAATCTCGGGCGCGTGCGATCCTCGCGGGCCTCGGCTTCGCGCCCGCGGTGATCGAGCGCGACGTCGGCGAGCTGTCGGGCGGCTGGAAGATGCGGACCGCCCTCGCCCGCATCCTCCTGATGCAACCGGACGCGCTCCTCCTCGACGAGCCGACGAACCACCTCGACATCGAGTCCATCCTCTGGCTCGAGGGCTTTCTCCGCGACTTCGAAGGCGCGCTCGTCATGACGTCCCACGATCGCGCGTTCATGAACCGGCTGGTCACCCGCATCGTCGAGATCGACGGCGGCGAGCTCGCCTCCTACAGCGGCGACTTCGACTTCTACGAGCGCCAGGGCGTAGTGAACGCCCAACAGGCCGAGGCCCAGTATGCTCGCCAGCAAGCGATGCTCGCCAAGGAGGAGGCATTCATCGCCCGCTTCAAGGCGCGCGCGAGCCACGCGGCACAGGTGCAGTCGCGCGTGAAGAAGCTCGAGAAGATCGAGAAGGTCGAACCGCCGCGGCGTCGCCGGGTCGTGACGTTCGACTTCCCGAAGCCGCCCCGCTCCGGCGACGACGTCTGCAAGCTCCTGCGCGTCGACAAGGCCTTCGGAGAGCGCCGCGTCCACCACCACCTCGACTTCACCATCCGCCGCCGCGAGCGCTGGTGCGTCATGGGCGTGAACGGCGCCGGCAAGAGCACGCTCTTGAAGCTGATCGCCGGCGAGACGGCGCCGGACGCCGGGACGGTGGCGATCGGCGGCAGCGTGCGGCTCGGGTACTTCGCGCAGCACGCCATGGAACTGCTCGACCCGACGCGCACCGTCATCGGGACGCTCGAGGCGGCGCACCCGCGCGCCTCGTTCGGCTCGCTCCGCATGCTCGCGGGCGCGTTCGACTTCTCCGGTGACGACGTCGAGAAGAGCGTCCGCGTGCTGTCCGGCGGCGAACGCGCCCGCCTCGTCCTCGCGGCGATGCTCTTCGACCCCCCGAACTTCCTCGTGCTCGACGAGCCGACGAACCACCTCGACCTCGCGACCAAGGACATGCTGGTCGGGGCGCTCGGCGACTTCGACGGTACGATGATCTTCGTCTCGCACGACCGCTCCGTGCTGCGCGGGCTCTCGAACCGGGTGCTCGAGCTCGGCGGACCGGACGGCCCCGTGCAGTACGGCGGCGGATACGCCGAGTACGTCGAGGCGACGGGCTACGAGGCGCCGGGCGTCCGCGTCTAGGAGTCGGCGCAGAGGCTCTGCGCCGGCGATCACTGCGCGAAGCGCGTTCCCGGCGCCGGCGGATCCTGCGGCGGCCCCGCGAAGCACTGCGCGATCGCCAGCCAGTCCACGGCGATCGGCCCGGTCACGCGGAGTCCCGTGTCGGCGACGTTCCGCGTCTGCGTCACGACGCGGCAGAAGTCGACCGCGCTCCCGGTGACACGATTCCCGCTCTCCCCCTCGTTCCAGGTCCAGACGGCGCCCGAGGGCGCCGTGAGCCGCACCTCCGGCGCCGGCGCCGGCACGGGACGCCCGCGGTTCACGTAGGCCCACCCGAAGGTGCGGACACCGAGGTCGGCGACGTTCTTGATGCGGTCGGTGTGCGCGCACTCCCGACCGAGGAGGTCGTAGACCTCCTGGCCGTGCGCCCAGGTCTCCATGAGGCGGGCGCTGATGCTCGAGCGGACGCTCATGTCCGGCCCGGCCCAGGCGACGCGCTTTTTCGGGTCGGCGGCGAGGAAGCGCGCGGTCATCCCCAGGTAGAACTCGCGCCACTGTTCCACGCGGGCGCGTCCGGTCCTGTCGTCGAGCAGGTCCGTCTCGACCTCGCGGATCCCGCGGCCCCTGCCCATCTCGGCGAGCGCGTTCCCCACGAAGTCGGCGAACCCGGCGGGATCGTTCAGGGAGAGATCGGCGGCCCAGTTCCAGAAGTGCAGGTGGCTCACGACGTCGTGAATCGTCCAGCCCTTGAACTGGGTCCGCCGCCCGAAGTCGGCGTCTGGAAGCGCGGCGAGCACGCCGTAGAGCGCCTCGCTCTCGTCTCGAAAATCGAGCGGTTGCTGGAACATCGGCGTCTCCTTACGCGGGGACCGTCACTCGGCGAGACAGGTCGTGAGCCGCTCGTAGGCCGTGAGAAAGTCCTCTTTGAACTCCTGCATCACGGCGCGCACCGACTTCCGCTGGTTCATGAGCCCGACGCCCTGTCCGACCCAGTACGTCGCGAGCTGTTGCGCCCCCGCGTGCCCGCCCTCGGCGAGCTTGTCGACCTTACGGAGCGCCGGCTCGCTCACGAACGACTGGAGCGGCATCGGCAGCGGCGTCGGCGCCTCCGGGCTCTCCCAGGCGTCGGTCCACGGTGACCGTAGCTGGCGTGAGTGCTTGCCCGTCCGCGCCCGCGAGCGGACCGTGTCGCGCGAGGACGCAGCGATCATCTTGTCCTTCACGACAGGATTGGTCTCGGCCTCGTTGGTGGTGAGCCAGACCGAGCCCGTCCACGCGCCCGCCGCGCCCATCGCCATACACGCCGCCATCTGCCGTCCGGTGACGATGCCTCCGGCGGCGAGGATCGGCGCATTGCGGTAGGGTTGGATCGCCTCCCACACCTCGGGCACGAGCACCAGGGTCGAAACGTCGCCGCAGTGGCCGCCCGCCTCGCCGCCCGCGACGACCAGGATGTCGACGCCCGCCTGCACCTGGCGGATCGCGTGCTGCTTGCTCCCGACGAGCGCCGCGACCGGCACGCCGTGCCTCGATCCCAGATCGAGCATGAGCTGCGGCGGGACGCCGAGCGCGTTTGCGATCAACTTGATCGGATGCCGGAAGGCGACCTCGAGTGAGGCTGCCGCGCCCGCCTCTTGGAGGTTCTTTCCGAGACTCAAGTGGCTGCGCCGAGCGTCGTCCAGGTCGTCGGTCTCGATGCCGTAGCGCGCCAGGATGCCCGCCGCATATGCCTTGTGCTCCTCGGGAACGAGTCCGAGGAGGTCGCTCGTCGAGAGCGATTGCCCCTTCCCCGCGATCTTGTTCGGCACGATCAGATCGACGCCGTACGGCTTGCCCCCGACGTGATCGTCGATCCAGCGCAGCTCCTCCTCGAGGCGGTCGGGCGGCAGGCTCACGGCGCCGAAGACCCCCATGCCGCCGGCGCGCGACACCTCGGTCACGACGTCGCGGCAGTGGCTGAACGCGAGCAACGGGAACTCGATACCGAGCAGGTCGCAGATCGGTGAGCGCATTTGGGAACCTCCGATGGCGATGAGCGAACGTACGGGTGTCGCATCTTCTCGACGCCAACGCCACCCGCGCGTAGCGGGCCGGCGCCTGGACTCGCTACCCGCGACGGGACCGCGTGCGCAACGGCGCTGGCGGAAGGACGCGATCCGCCCGCGACGCGTCAGGGCCGGCCAAAAATATCCGGACGATATATTGGCACCCATATGAATACCCGCTATGGTGGACGTTCCGTGCCGACGCGCCTCCCGCACTCGCGCGAAACACTCCTCGTGCTCGACCACCTGCGCCGCATCGTCCGCACGCTGCGCGAGTCGTCGCGGGCGGCCGAGGTCCGGTTCGGCGTCACCGGCGCGCAGCTCTTCGTCCTGCGCGCCCTCGCCGGTGCCGCACCGTCGTCCCTGAACGAGGTCGCCGCGCGTACGCACACGCACCAGAGCACGGTGTCGGTCGTGGTCAAACGCCTGGTCGCGCGCGGGCTGGTGCGCCGCGCGACCGCGACGAGCGACGCACGGCGCGTAGAACTCACCCTCACCGCGCGCGGTCGCACCGTCCTCGCCCGGGCGCCGCTTGCCGCCCAGGATCGCCTGATCGCCGGTCTCGAAATGCTGACGTCGGCCGATCGCGACCGGCTCGCGACGACGCTCGGACGGCTCGTCACCGCGATGGGACTCGGCGCCGCCGCGCCCGGAATGTTCTTCGAGGACTGAACGATGAGCCGACACGAGATCGAGGATGCGTCCACCACCGAGGGCCTGCCGGTCGCACCGTCGCTCGGCCCGACGCTCGCGCGCGTCGACCTCGCCTCGCGTGCCACGCTCATCGGGCGGCGGGATCTCGCCGTCGCGGCGATGGCGGTGGCGCTCGCGCTCGTCGTGGGCGGCATCGCGCAGCTCCTCACCCGCATGATCGGTCTCGTCACCAACCTGGCGTACTATGGCCGGCTCGCGACCGACTTCGTCTCGCCGGCCGACCACCAGCTCGGTGCGCTCGCGGTGCTCGTGCCGATCGTCGGGGGGCTCACCGTCGGCGTGATGGCGCGGTTCGGCTCGGCCGCCATCCGTGGGCACGGCATCCCGGAAGCGATGGAGCACGTCCTGACCAACGGGAGCCGGATTCCGGCGCGCATGACCTTGCTCAAGCCGGTGTCGGCGGCGGTCGCGATCGGCACCGGCGGCCCGTTCGGCGCCGAGGGACCGATCATCGCGACCGGCGGTGCGCTCGGGTCCCTCCTCGGCCAGGCGGTCCCGATGTCTCCGGCGGAACGCAAGACGCTCCTGGCCGCGGGCGCCGCCGCCGGGATGGCGGCGACGTTCGGAAGCCCCGTGTCGGCCGTGCTGCTCGCCGTCGAGCTCCTGCTCTTCGAGTACCGTCCGCGCTCACTCGTACCGGTAGCGCTCGCCGCAATCGTCGCGACCACCGTACGTGCCGCCATCGTGGGAACGGCGCCGATGTTCGCGATGCCCGACGTCCCGATCGCGAGCGCCGGGGCGCTCGTCGCATACGTGCTGCTCGGCGCCGTGGTCGGTGCGGCCGCGATCGCCATCACGCGGCTGGTGTACGGCATCGAGGACGCGTTCGCGCGGCTCCCGCTGCACTGGATGTGGTGGCCGGCCCTCGGGAGCGTGGTCGTCGGCCTCGTCGGCCTCGCCGCGCCGAGGACACTTGGCGTCGGTTATGACAACATCGAGCGCATCGTCGCGGGCGATCTCGGCGGTGCGGAGTGTCTCGCGTTCTGCGCATGGAAGCTCCTCTCGTGGTCCATCGCGCTCGGCAGCGGAACGTCGGGCGGCACGCTCGCCCCGCTGTTCACGATCGGCGGTGGACTCGGCGCAGTGCTCGGCGGGCTCGCGGGCACAGCCCTGCCCCAGGCGGGCGTCGACGTGCGGGTCGCCGCGCTCGTCGGCATGGCGGCGATGTTCGCCGGCGCGTCTCGCGCGCCCCTCGCGTCGGTGGTCTTCGCGTTCGAGACGACGCGGCAATTCGGCGGCCTGCTGCCGCTTCTCGGCGGGTGCACGGCGGGATTCCTCGTCTCGTGCGTCGGCATGCCGACGTCGATGATGACCGAAAAGATCGAGCGCCGTGGCGTGCGTGTCGTCGGCGAGTACGTCGCCGACTATCTGAGCCAAGTGACCGTCCGCGACGTGGCCCTCCGCTCGGTGGTGACGCTCCGCGCCGACACCACCGTCGGCGCAGCCCGCCGCTGGCTCGCGTCACGCGTGCCCGGCTCCGACCACCACGGATTCCCCGTCGTGGACGCGGACGACCGCCTCGTCGGCGTCGTGACCCGCCGCGACGTCTTCGAGACGGGCACCGACGACGCTCGCCTCGCCGACCTCGTCGGCTCCGACGTCGCCGTCGTCTACGACGACTGCTCGCTGCGCGACGCCGCCGACCGCATGGCCACCCGCCGCATCGGACGCTTGCCGGTGGTGCATCGCGCGCGACCCGACACCGTGATCGGCATCGTCACGCGCAGCGACCTCGTCGACGCCCACGCCCGCCGCCTCGCAAGCTGACACCGCAGCCGGCCGGGGCGAGGGGGCGACTACCAGGAAACCTCTGCTCAGATGGGTTCCCTAGCGGTACTGCTCGAGCAGGTAGTGGCGGATCGGGTTGTCGGTGGCGGCGATCGCGGCCGCCATGGCCGCCCTGTCGACCGGCACGCGCCGGAGCTGGACCGCGACGGCGCCGTTGGCCGCTTCGATCATCGCGTATTCGGCGTGGCAGAGGAGCGTGGGGGGGCAGCCGTCGGGGTGCTCCTGGAACGGCAGCCCGACGCTGCCGGGATTCACGATCAAGACGCCGCGATGCTGGCGCGTCATCTGGAGGTGCGTATGGCCGCCCGCCATCACCGTCCCGCGCCGTCCCATCAGCATCTCGTCGACCTCCTCGGGCGGCGTCGTCGCGAGGAGATCCTCCATGTGCGAGCGCAGCGTGCCGTGGAAGAGCACCAGGGTCGCTTGCCCGTCGAGCGGGATCGCGAGGCTCGCCTGGAACGTGCGGAGAAACGCGACCTCGTCGTCGGAGAGCCGGGCACGGCACCACTCGACGCTCTCCACCACGATCGGCGTCTCGGTGTAGCTATGGATGAGGTCGCGCTTCAGCATGAAGTCGTCGTGGTTGCCGAGGATGCGGCGGGTGGTGCGCTCGCGCAGCAGCTGGATCACCGCGTTCGGGGCCGGACCCAGCGTCGCGACGTCGCCGAGACAGATGATCTCGTCGCAGCCCACCCGGTCGGCATCCGCAAGCACGGCACGAAGCGCGACCTCGTTGCCGTGCAGGTCGGAGATGAGCGCGATCCGCATGTCCCATAGATGCCTTGGCGCCCACGTGCCGGTCCAGCACCCGATCTCGGCGGCCCGCACCGGGGCCCCCGTGGGGACGGCCCGACCACGAGCCGCCTTCACGCGGTCCAAGGCATGTCAACGAACCGTCACGAACCGCGCAGCGCGAAATCCCGTGCCTTCGCCGCCGCGTCGGCCCGCGTCGGACGACGGCGCCACGTCCGGCGCCCCGTCCGGGGGTACGCATGTCACGCCCCCGGGCGGCGACCGCCCCCGGTCAGCCGGCGTCCGCCACCGGCACCAGCGCCTTCGCGTCGGCGGTAGTCAGAGCGGCCTCCGCATCTCGCGATGGTAATCCTGCACCGCCTTCACGCCGAGCGGCCCGGGGGCCATCGCCGCGATCGCCTCGGCGGCCGCGATGGCTCCGGCGATGGTCGTGAAGTAGGGGATCTTGCGCTCGAGCGCGGTCCGCCGGATCGAGAACGAATCGCGGAGCTCCTGCGCGTCGGGGCGCGGCGTGTTGATGACGAGCGCGATCGCGCCGGTTTCGAGCGCGTCGACGACGTGCGGACTGCCCTCGGAGACCTTCTTGACGACCTCGGCGGGGATGCCGGCGCGCGTGAGCACTCCGGCGGTGCCGACCGTCGCGACGATGCGGAAGCCGAGCCCGTGGAGGCGGCGCGCGGCGACGATCGCCCCGTCGCGATCCTCCTCGCGGACGCTGACGAACGCCGTCCCGCTCCGCGGCAACACCGTCCCGGCGGCGACCTCGGCCTTGGCGAAGGCAACGCCGAACGAGGGACCGATGCCCATGACCTCGCCCGTCGACTTCATCTCCGGGCCGAGCACGGTGTCGACGCCCGGGAACTTGAGGAACGGGAAGACGGCCTCTTTGACGCTCACGTGCGTGGGAACGACCTCGCGGGTGAAGCCGAGCTCGGCGAGCGTCTTCCCGGCCATGACGCGGGCCGCGACCTTCGCGAGCGGCACTCCGATCGCCTTGCTGACGAACGGCACGGTGCGCGACGCGCGCGGGTTCACCTCGAGGATGTACACGCGCCGACCCTGCACCGCGTACTGGACGTTCATGAGGCCGACGACGCGGAGCTCGCGCGCCATCGCAATCGTCTGCCGGCGGATTTCTCCCTGCACCTCGGCGTCGATCGACGTCGGCGGCAGCGAGCACGCGCTGTCACCCGAGTGCACGCCGGCGCGCTCGATGTGCTCCATGATGCCGCCGATCACGACGTCGCGCCCGTCGCTGACGGCGTCGACGTCGACCTCGATCGCGTCCTCGAGGAAGCGGTCGATGAGGAGCGGCCGGTCCGGTGACGCCGCAAAGGCGCGGCGCACGTAGCGCTCCAGGTCGTGCGGCTCGTAGATGATCTCCATCGCGCGTCCACCGAGCACGTAGGACGGCCGCACGAGCACGGGGTAGCCGATGCGGTTCGCGATCGCGATGGCCTCGGCCTGCGAGCGCGCGATGCCGTTGTCGGGGCGAAGCAGGCCGAGCTTCGTCAGCACCTCGTCGAAGCGCTCCCGGTCCTCGGCGCGGTCGATCGAGTCCGGGCTCGTGCCGATGATCGGCACGCCCGCCTCGGCGAGCGGAACCGCGAGCTTGAGCGGCGTCTGCCCGCCGAACTGGACGATCACGCCGTCCGGCTTCTCGCGGTGGACGATCGCGAGCACGTCCTCCAGCGTGAGCGGCTCGAAGTAGAGGCGATCGGACGTATCGTAATCGGTCGAGACGGTCTCCGGGTTGCAGTTGACCATGATGGTCTCGAAGCCGTCCTCCTTGAGAGCGAAGGCCGCGTGCACGCAGCAGTAGTCGAACTCGATGCCCTGCCCGATCCGGTTCGGGCCGCCGCCGAGGATGACGATCTTCCTGCGCTTCGTGACGTCGCTCTCGTCCTCCGCGTCGAAGCTCGAGTAGAAGTACGGCGTCAGCGCAGCGAACTCGGCGCCGCAGGTGTCGACCTTCTTGTAGACCGCGTGCACCGCGTCCCCCGTGCGCCGAGCGCGGACGTCGCGCTCCGGCGTGCCGGCGAGCGTGGCGATCCGCACGTCCGAGAAGCCCATGGCCTTGGCGGTCTGCATTTCGGCCGCGCCGTCGCCGCGGAGCTCGTCCTCGTACGCGACGATCTCCTGGACGTTCCGGAGGAACCACGGATCGATGCGGCTCTCCTTCGCGATCTCCTCGAGCGAGAGCCCGGCGCGGAACGCGTCGCCGATCGCCCACAGCCGCTCGGCGTTCGGCTCGCGCAGCCGTCGACGCAGCTCCGTCTCGTCCTGAAAGTCGGTCGGCTCGAAGCCGAAACTGCCGGTCTCGAGCGAGCGCATCGCTTTCTGCAGCGACTCCTTGAACGTCCGGCCGATCGCCATCGCCTCGCCGACCGACTTCATCTGGGCACCGAGCACGTCGCGGGTCGCGGGGAACTTCTCGAAGGTGAAGCGTGGGATCTTGGTCACGACGTAGTCGATCGTCGGCTCGAAGCAGGCCGGCGTCTCGCGCGTGATGTCGTTCTTGATCTCGTCGAGCGTGTAGCCGACCGCGAGCTTGGCGGCGATCTTCGCGATCGGGAAGCCGGTGGCCT
>JADLHM010000059.1 GCA_020848745.1 Deltaproteobacteria bacterium
TCCCGTAGGAGTCTGGGCCGTGTCTCAGTCCCAGTGTGGCTGGCCATCCTCTCAGACCAGCTAACCATCTCAGCCTTGGTGAGCCATTACCTCACCAACTAGCTAATGGTGCGCAGGCCGATCCAGGGGCGATAGCTTGTAAACAGAGGCCATCTTTCACTACAGCGACCGGGGTCGCCGCAGTCGTATCCGGTATTAGCCAGCCTTTCGACTGGTTATCCCAGACTCCAGGGTACGTTACCTACGTGTTACTCACCCGTGCGCCGGTTTACTCGGGAGCCGAAGCCCCCTTTCTCCCTCGACTTGCATGTGTTAGGCACGCCGCCAGCGTTCGTTCTGAGCCAGGATCAAACTCTCCAGTTAGTTCTGGAGGACGAGAGGACATAGTCTCTCGCCATGTTTGCGAACTGAAAGCTCCGCTTGCGAATTGAGTATGCGGTTCACTGTGCCACCTTTCTCGACGACGAATCGAGATAAGGTATGCTGCTATTCAGTTTTCAAAGACCAAACCCCGTACTGGCGTGAACGCGCCTTATAGTCAGAAAGCTGTCGGACTGTCAACAGCGCTCGCCCCACACCCTCAGCCCTCGAGAAACCTGAACTTGCGCACACGGCGCTTACCCACCTGCACCAAGAGCACGAAACCCTGCCCCCCTTCGTTAGACCCAAGGATATCGCAGCGATATCGCTCACTTGAGACCTGATTGCCGTTGATTCTCACGGCACCCTGCCCGATGAGCCGGCGGGCATCACTATTCGATTTCGCCAGCCCAGCGTCCGTCAAGAAACTCGGGAGGGCGAGCTCGGTTGGCAGCGGCCCGAGACGCGTCTCTTCAGGAACGAGATCGCCTGCCAGAGACCGCTTCGAGAACCGCTCATCGAACCTCCGTCGAGCCTCGGCGGCCGCCTCCGAACCGTAAAAACGCGCGACCTGCCGCTCGGCCAGTAGAGCCTTCGCATCACGTGGATGGATCCGTGCGCCCCTGAGGTCCGCGGCGACCTCCGTCGCGATCTCCGGCTCGAGCACCGAATACCACCGTAACATGAGCGTGTCGGAAATCGACATGACCTTGCCGAAGATATCGTCAGGAGGCTCCGTCAGGCCTACATAATTGTTCAACGACTTGCTCATTTTCTGAACGCCGTCGGTACCCTCCAGAAGCGGTAGCGTCATGACGACCTGCGGTTCCAATCCGAATGCCTTCTGGATCTCCCTTCCAACCAGCAGGTTGAACCTTTGGTCCGTCCCCCCCATCTCGATATCCGCCCTCAGGGCAACCGAGTCATACCCCTGCACCAGCGGATACAGGAATTCGTGAATGCCGATGGGGCGTCCATCCTTCAGTCGCTTGCTGAAATCGTCCCGCTCGAGAATCCTCGCAACGGTATAATGCCCGCACAGCCGGACGACGTCATCGGCGGTCATTGCGCTCATCCATTCCGAATTGAACCGAACCTCCGTACGGCTCCGATCGAGGATCCTGAACACCTGCTCCGTATACGTCCGGGCATTCTTCTCCACTGTCTCGGTATCCAGCGGACGCCGTGTCTCCGACCTTCCGGACGGATCGCCGATCCGTGCCGTGAAGTCCCCGATAAGAAAGATGACGACGTGCCCGAGATCCTGAAACTGCCGCAGCTTCCTCAGCACGACCGTATGACCGAGATGCAGGTCGGGCGCGCTGGGATCCGCACCGAGTTTCACCCGAAGCGGCCTCTTCTCCCGTGCGGCCGCCTCGATGCGATCGAGCAGGCCGCCCTCGGGGAGAACGTCCACAACCCCCCGCAGCAGATCCTCCACGCCCGCCGGCGTGCTCATGCCTCCACCACCTCCTGAATACGGCGAATCGAGATCGCCATGCCGCTCCGCTCGTCCACGTCGATGACGACCCCCTGCACCAGTACGCGCCCGTCCGCTACCTCGAACCGAGTCGGCATTTGCGTCAGGAATCGCCGCAAGGCTTGCTCTCGGGTGACCCCGATCACGGAATCCATAGGTCCACACATCCCCGCATCCGTCACATACGCGGTTCCGCCTGGGAGAATGCGCTCGTCCGCTGTTTGCACGTGAGTATGGCTCCCTACCACCGCAGACACTTTGCCATCCAAGTACCACCCCATCGCGACCTTCTCCGACGTTGCTTCTGCGTGCATGTCGACGACAACCACCCGGGCGCGCTCACGAACGGCTGTCAGTGCCGCATCGGCCGCACGAAACGGACACTCGTGGGCTCCCATGAACACCCGTCCGATCAAGTTGATCACGGCAACGGGCTCGGCCCCTGGTCCAGCCTTCACCGTGTAGCCCCACCCTGGGACGCCGGGGGCGAAGTTGGCCGGACGCAACAGAACGTCGCTATCGGTGAGGTACTCAATGATCTGACGTTTGGACCAAATGTGATTGCCTGAGGTCAACACATCGAAGCCGGCGGAGAACAATTCTCGCGCGCTCCCGGGATCGACACCGACTCCACCGGCGGCGTTCTCCGCGTTCCCGATCACGAAGTCGATGCGCTCAGCGGAGCGAAGAATCGGCAAGATCCTGCCGACGGCACGTCGGCCCGGTTTTCCCACGATGTCTCCGAAGAATGCCAGTCTCATGGGATCCGAAAACGATCAACGCGCGTAGTCGGTCGTCCGAAGCTCGCGAATGACCGTCACCTTGATCTGCCCAGGGTAGGTGACTTCGGTCTCGATCCTGCGGGCGACGTCGCGTGCCAGGGCCGCCGCCTGGTCGTCGGAGATCTGTCCAGGCTCTACGAGGATACGGATCTCCCGACCGGCTTGAACTGCGAAGGACTTCTCCACACCCCGAAAGGAATTGCTGATTCGTTCCAGGTCCTCAAGGCGCCTGACGTAACTTTCCAAGACCTCCCGCCTCGCTCCCGGGCGAGCGCCGGAGATCGCGTCGGCGGCGTCGACGAGGGGCGCCAAAATGGTTTCCGCCTTCACCTCCTCGTGATGCGCGGCAATGGCGTTCACGATCTTCGCCGACTCCCCGTACTTCCGGGCAAGATCCGCACCGATGATCGCATGGGATCCTTCGATCTCGTGCGTCAACGCCTTCCCGATGTCGTGCAATAGCGCCGCCCTTCTCGCCTGCTTCTCGTTGATTCCGAGCTCCGCCGCCATCATGCCACAGATGAAGGCGGCTTCCACCGAATGGCCAAGCACGTTCTGCGCATACGAATATCGGTACTTCAGCATACCCAGGAGCTTGACGAGCTCCGGATGAACGCCGTGGATGCCAACCTCGAGCAGCGCGCGCTGGCCGGCATCTCGGACACTCTCGTGAACTTCCTCCTCTGCCTTGCGCACCAACTCCTCGATGCGGCCCGGATGAATCCGCCCGTCGGAGATCAGGCGTTCGAGCGCGATGCGCGCGATCTCGCGTCGAATGGGGCTGTGACAGGAGACGATCACCGCTTCCGGCGTATCGTCGATGATGAGATCCACGCCAGTTGCCGCTTCGATGGCGCGGATGTTCCGTCCCTCTCGTCCGATGATCCGCCCCTTCATCTCGTCGCTCGGCAAATGCACGACAGACACCGTGCGCTCGGCGATGAAATCCCCGGCGAGCCGCTCGATCGCTATCGTGATGATCTTCTTCGCCTTCCGGTCCGCCTCCTCGCGGGCCTCTTCCTCGATTCGTCGAACGCGTCTCGCCGCCTCGTGTCGTGCCTCCGATGTCACCTCCTCGATCAACGCCAGTTTCGCTGTTTCTCGTGTCATGCCCGCCACTTCTTCGAGTGCCTCTCGGGTACGAAGGACCGAACGGGCTACCTCGGCTTCATCGGCCGTCAGTTGCTGCCTGCGCTCGATCAGGGACTGCTCTTGCTTGAGAAGATCCGCGCCTCTGGATTCCAAGGTGACGTTGCGCGCGTCGATGGCCTCCTCACGCGCCAACAACCTCTTCTCGATGGACTGCAGCTCGGCCCGCCTCCGCTGCGCCTGCTGCTCGTGCTCGGCACGGGCCTGGAGCGTCAGGTGCTCCGCTTTCAGGCGAGCCTCCTCTACGAGAGTCGAGCTTCGGCGGCGCGCCTCGTCCATGACGCGACGGGTATCTTCCTCCAGGCGCACGCTGCGCTCGCGCTCGGATGCTCGCCGCAACGACGTCGCGAGCGCGATCAAGGCCACGACGACGACAACGGCCACCATCGACGTCATGGCGCCTCCCGGATGCTCCGCCTCCCTGACCTCGGGAGCACGACGCGGGCTTCCGAAACTACGATGTCGACGGCTTCGTCCCAGGCATCACGTGGCAAATCTTCGACGATCTGCAGCTCATAAGCCAATCCGATCGCCGTGATGGCGCCGGCGGCGCGGAGATCCGCGAGTGCGCGATCGTAGAATCCCCCGCCTCTGCCGAGTCGAGTCCCCCGCCTATCGAAGCCGACACCGGGAACGATCGCGACAACGGGAAAGGTCAACTGGCGCGCGCTCAGGCCCGGTGCGTCGCGGCCCGACGGCCCGGCCGCAGGTACCCAAACCGGTGAGCCCTCCTTCGAGCGCGCCGAAGGCATGAGCAAGCGCGCTCCGGCGGGAAGCCCGCTCACGAACAGGGCCGCCGGCTGTACTTCCGTGCCGATAGCCACGTACCCGAGAACAGTTGACGCTTCCCGTAGGCACCGCAGACCTCGAAGTCGCGCGACGACAGCATCGCTGCCGAGGCGGCGCCGCTCTTCGGGAATGGCGGCCCGCAGTGCCAGGAGCCGGCGGCGCCATTCTGTCTTCGACTGTGTCATGTGCCCGGCTGCATTCCGTCGTTCCGGGCGGATCGTCACCGAACCTGCGCTCAGGCCACTCGCACCTTCTCGCAACTAGCTCCATGACCGCCATCCGGCGGCTGGGCGGTAAGCCCATGCTTCCCGGTCACTGCTATGCGAACGACCGCACGGTCTGCGGTTCGTCACGTATCCGTCCTTGCCGCTTCGGACTTCGGCGGGAGAATGAAGCCTACCGCCCGAACGAGAGGCGTCGACTCTAGGAATCGGAAGCGCCGTATGTCAATGCAATTCGCTGCCCTCCGCTGACGCGAGCAGGGCCGACGCGAACTCGCGGGCATCGAACTCTCGCAGGTCTTCGATGCCTTCACCGATACCCACATAGCGGACCGGGAGGCCGAGCTCGCTGGCGATCGCGAGAACGATCCCCCCGCGAGCCGTACCGTCGAGCTTGGTCAGGATCACCCCGGTGATGTCGATCTGCTCGAGGAAGACGCGGGCTTGGGCGAGGCCGTTCTGACCGGTTACGGCGTCCAGAACCAGGAACGTCTCGTGGGGCGCCCCGGGGATCTCACGGCCGATCACACGTCGCACCTTCCGGAGCTCCTCCAAGAGATTGCTCTTCGTGTGCAGGCGTCCCGCGGTATCGACGATGACCACGTCCACCTTGCGCGCCATCGCAGCGCGCATGCCATCGAACGCGACGGCACCGGGATCGCCGCCGTGCGCCTGACGCACGAGGTCCACCCCGCTCCGCTCCGCCCACACCGTCAGCTGCTCGATCGCAGCGGCGCGGAACGTATCCGCGGCAACCAGCAGCGTACGTTGCCCGCTACGTACGTACCGTGCCGCGAGCTTGCCGATGGACGTGGTCTTCCCCGCGCCGTTCACCCCGACGACCATGACGACGAGCGGTACCCCCTCGGCAGGCGCGGCGCGTCCAGCATCGCCTGCCTCCTTGGCGGTATCGAGAATCGCGACGATCTCCTCCTCCAGCGCGACGCGCAGCGCAGCTCCCGCATCGCCTCGTCGTTGTACCAGCTCGACGAGCCGCTTGGCCGTTCTCATTCCCACGTCGGCAGCCAGGAGGGCCGCTTCGAGTTGCTCGAGCGCCTCGGCATCCAACCGCGGCCGCCCGAGAAGCGGGAGGATCCGCTGCAACATCCCGGATCGGGTTTTCGCCAGGCCCTCGTGCAGACCTGGGCGCTGCGGCACGACCGTCTCCTCTGATGGCCCCGAGCGCGCAGCCGACAACCGACGTCGACGAGCGAGCACGGCCGCGACGACGCCCGCAAGTACGAGGACGCCCGCGAGGACACTCGCGATCGTCACCCACCCGAGAGCGTCACCGAGCTTCTGCCAAGCCTCCATCACCGGCCGGCGAGCTTACTGAGGCAAGCGCACCGAGACCACCTTCGAGACGCCTGGCTCTTCCATCGTGACACCGTAGAGCGTCTCCGCGACCTCCATCGTCCGCTTGTTGTGGGTGATGAGGATGAACTGCGAGTGCGCGCTCATCTCCCGCACCATGCCGTTGAAGCGACCGATGTTGGCGTCGTCCAGCGGCGCATCCACCTCGTCCAGGAAACAGAACGGGCTCGGGCGGATCAAGAACAAGGCGAAGATCAGACTGACCGCCGTGAGAGCCTTCTCGCCGCCGGACAGAAGGTCGAGGGGACCGATGCGCTTGCCGGGAGGCTGCACGATCACTTCGACCCCGCTGTCGAGAATCTGCTCTTCGTTCAGGAGTCGCAGCTCTGCCCTGCCGCCCCCGAACAACTTCGGCATGACCTGCTGGAACGTTTCGTTGACTCGATCGAAGGTCTCCCGAAAGCGCGCCTTCGAGGCGCGATTCAGACGTCCGATGGTCTTCCGCAAGTCCTCGAGCGCACGCTCGAGATCGTCCCGCTGTTGCGCCAGGAACTTCTGACGCTCCTCGAGCTCGGCGATCTCGGCGAGCGCTCCGACGTTCACCTCGCCCATGCCCGCCACGCGCTCACGCAACCGGGTCAGCTGGACCTCGTCGCCCCCGAGCTGCTCCAGAGCCGGCGCCTCGACGTCGCCAAGCTCGCGCTGGTATCGTTCCCGGATCGTTTGCTCCAGATGCGTAAGCGCCATGCGCTGCTCCGCGATCTGGAGATCCATGTTCGCCGCTCGACTCCGCGTCGCATCGATCTCGCTCTGCGACTCGCCCATGCGGCGCTCGGCCGTCTCGGTGGTCTCCCGCAGGGTCGCGAGCTCTCCCTCCGCTTCGGCGAGCGCGACGTTCGCGAACGCCTCGGCACCGTCGAGGTCGCTGATGCGCTCCGACGCTTTCGCGAGCATGGCCTCCGTCTGGTCGAGCGCGACCCGATCCGCGCGTTGCCTCTCCACCAACGCCGTCGCGCGTCGCTCCGTGTCATCGTCCAGCCGGCCCAATCGCTCGATCGTTGAGGTCAGCGCATCGCGCCTTGCATGACGGTCCGCGAGGACGATGTGGCGCGTGGTCTGCGCATGCCGCAGCCCATCGGCGACCATCCGGCGATTCGCGACGACCCCCTCGGCTTCGGCGAGCGCAGCCTCGGAAGCGGTCCGTGATCGACCCGCATCTTCTCGCTCGTTCTCGAACCGAGCGACATCCGCTCGCCGCGCGATCAGCTGCACGTCGACCTCGTCGATCTCTCGAGCGACCGCGTGGACTTGGTCCTGCAGCTCACGGATCTCCTGTCGCGCTCGCTGCACGTCCTTCTCGGCCCCGACGACCGAAACGGCGACTTGACCGAGCTCCGTATCGACGCCCCGGAGCGCCGCCTCCCTCTCCTCGACCACCCCGGTGAGCCCCTCGTAGCGTGCCCGAGCCGCGGCCAGCTCGGCCTGCCGCCGCCCTACCTCACCGTCCAGCGTGCGGAGCTCGCGCCGTTGGGCCAGCAGGGTCTCTTCCGAACGCTCGCTTCCCCCCGCGATCGCCCCCGCGGCGCTCACCGTCTCACCGGCCGGCGTGACCAGCGTCCACCCGTTCCGGCCGCCTCCCCAGACGGCAAGCGCGGCGTCGAGATCGTCGACGAGGCGCGCGTTACCCAGAAGAGACCGCGCAACGGCCTCGAACCCCGGCCGGACCCGCACGAGGTCGAGCAGACATCGCCCGGAAGCTTCGGTCGCCGGATGATGAGGTCCGTGCGGACCGGCGACTGTGACGCAGGTCACGCGCCCCGCTCCGGCGAGGCGCAACGCCTGCACGGCGTTGCGGGCCGCCACCGCGTCGCGCATGACGACTGCCTGGATCTGCTCCCCCAGAACGGCCGCGACCGCCCGCTCGTGCTCGGCTGGAATCTCCAGGATCTCGGCGACGAGCCCCAACGCCTCCTCGTGAGACGACGCAGCCAAGACGGCGCGCACTCCCTCGGTATAGCCGGCACGCGTCTCCTGTAGCTCGCGCAGCGAGTCCCGACGCGACTGCGCACGCGCGAGCCCGTCTTTCATGCCGTCGACGGACTGTTCCCAGCTGGCTCGTTCGGAGAGTACCGTGCGCAGCTGCTCCGCGCGCTCGCGCTTCGTGCCCTCGAGGTGCGTCAGCCTGGCCTGCTGCTCCACCACGAGCTGCTCGGCGGCGCTCGCGCGCCCCGCCGCATCCGCCTCTCGCTCCGCGAGCGCCCGCGCGGCAGTCTCGAGCCGCTCGCGCCTCGCCTCCTGTTGCGCGCAGCGCTCCTGGCTCACGCCGAGCGAGCTCTGGATGTCCGCAAGCGCCGCGGTCGCTTGGACGAGAGCTGCGCGCGCCGCATCGAGAGCGCGCGTCTCGGCCAACAGGTCCTCACTGGCGCGACCGAGCTCATCCTCGCGCGCCGAAAGCTCCTTCTCTGCGCTCTCGATGGACTGCAGGAGCCCCTCGAGCTGGCCGGTCGTCGCCCGCCGCTCGTCCTCGACGGCCGCCCGCTGGTTGACGACCTCCTCCAGGTCGGCGGCGGTCATCGCGTCCTGTCCTCGCAATTCCTCGGCCTTGGCCCGCAAGCCCGTCACCTCGTTCCGCGACACCTCCAGGGTGGCGCGCGCCTGGTACGCAGCCGCCTGCGCATCGCGCACACGCTGCTGCGCCTGGACCTCCTGCTCGCGGGCGTTCCGCCGATCCGACTCCAAGTGCTCGAGCAGGGTCGCGAGCTCCACCTCTCGTTGGCTGAGCGCTTCGCGCTGCAACGCGAGCTCGGCGACCTCCGCGAGATGCTTCGCGCGGCCCCGCGCCGAGAGCGCAAGGTCGAGCTCGGTGATCTCCGCCATCAAGCTGCGGTATTGCTCGGCGCGCTTCGCCTGCCGGCGCAGACTACCGAGCTGGCGCTCGACCTCCCGCAAGATGTCCTGCACCCGCAGAAGATTGTCGCGAGTACGCTCCATCTTGCGCTCGGCCATCTGGCGTCGGCTGCGATAGAGCGTCGTTCCCGCGGCTTCTTCGATGAAGAGGCGGAGCTCCTCGGGCTTGGCGCCGATCAACGCTTCGACACGGCCCTGCTCGATGATCGCGTAGGCCCTGCCGCCAAGCCCCGTCCCGAGGAACAGCTCGGTGATGTCACGGAGCCGGCAGGTCACTCCGTTCATCAGGTATTCCGATTCTCCCGAGCGGAAGTACCGACGGGTCACCATGATCTCCGCCGGACCGGTCGAGACCAGGGGCGACCCGCCCGCCTTGAGGAGCGCGAACTGATCCAGCGGCAATCCGTCGGTCTCGAAGACGATCGAAACCTGCGCCATTCCGAGTGGCGCATGCCGATCGTTGCCGCCGAAGATGACGTCTTCCATGCCCTCGCCGCGGAGGCGCTTCGCGCTTTGCTCGCCGAGGACCCAGCGAATGGCGTCGACGACGTTCGACTTGCCACAGCCGTTCGGACCGACCACGCCCGTCGTACGCGAGGGGAACCGCAGGAGGGTTCGATCGCGAAACGACTTGAAGCCGACGAGCTCGATCTGTCGGATGCGCAGCGTCGGAGCGCTCACGGAAGGCGCCGGACCGATCGACTCCTCGATCTCTGCGTCACCTTCGGACCACGAAACGAGCGCGCGTTCGGCCGACACTTCCTGCGGTGGAATCGCCACAACCCCTCCTCACCCGAGTGCAACGGTCGAGCCGCGCGCACCGAGCCGGAGCATGTGCACACGACTGTCGGGCTGTCAACCAAAAACCCCAACATCCAGCCGACAACAAAGCCGTTGCCCCTAGATGTTGGGGCGCCCGCCGCTCATGGTTCGAGTTCCGTATTCCAGTAGGACACGTCGACGGGATTCAGAAACGGGCCCCATTCCCGGTAACGGCGCAGGTTGAACGCCGCCGTGATGAACGGCGTCCAGTGCGGCCTCGTCGGACGCTTCAGCAGCCGCATTCCCGCCTGCTCCGGAGTCCGGCCACCCTTGCGTCGGTTGCAGCGATGACAGGAGCAGACCACGTTCTCCCACGAGGCGAGCCCGCCCTGCGATCGCGGAATCACGTGATCGAGATTCAAGTCGACGCGCGCGAACCGTTGCCCGCAATACTGACAGGTGTTCTCGTCTCGCGCGTAGATGTTGTACCGGCTGAACCTCACGTGTCGTTTCGGCACCCGATCGTACGTGAGCAGCAGGATCACGCGCGGAACCCTCACCACCCGGCTGACGAGCCCGACCGAGTCGTGCTCGACGCTCACGGAGAGCTCGCTCCAACTCGCGAAATCGAACGTACGGTATTGCTCGTCGACCGCGCGAGCGATGTCTTGGTAGAGCAGAATGAACGCGCGCCGCACCGACGTGACGTGCACGGGGAGGTACGATCGATTGAGGACCAGGACCTTCGTGTTCAGCATCGACATGGCGCGGCGCCGGGTCGCGCGACCGTAGTACGCCAGACCGCGCGATGTCAAGAATCTTCCGCTGTAAGGACGCATACT
This sequence comes from Deltaproteobacteria bacterium, assembly GCA_020848745.1. NCBI lineage: Bacteria > Pseudomonadati > Myxococcota > Myxococcia > Deltaproteobacteria bacterium. The sequence continues at coordinate 10,607 of JADLHM010000059.1, forward strand.
TGCGCTGACACGGGCGCGCTCCTATAGAGGCCCGAGTGCACGTCGACCACGAGGAGCTGCTGCGCTTCGTCGCGAAGCCGGGGCGGTACATCGGCAACGAGCGCGGGGCGGTGCGGAAGGATCCGGACAGGGTCGCTCTGCGTTTCGCGCTGGCGTTCCCCGAAGTCTACGAGATCGCCCAATCACATCTGGGGCTCCAGATCCTCTACGACCTCCTGAATCGTCGACCGGACGTGTATTGCGAGCGCGTCCACGCCCCGTGGGTGGACATGGAGGCGCAGCTCCGACGCCATCGCCTTCCGCTCGCATCGCTCGAAACGCGCACGCCGCTCGACCGATTCCAGATCGTCGGATTCAGCCTGCAGTACGAGCTCACCTACACGAACATCCTCACGATGCTGGAGCTCGGCCGGGTACCGCTGTTGGCGCGCGATCGCGAGGCCGGTCACCCGCTGATCGTCGCCGGCGGCCCATGCGCATTCAATCCGGAGCCGATCGCCGACTTCCTGGACGCCGTCGTGCTCGGCGACGGCGAAGAGGCCGTGCACGATCTCGTCGACGCGTATCTCGCGTGGGACCGCCGCGATCGCCGCGAGCTGCTCGCGCGCCTGGCGCGGCTCGAAGGCGTCTACGTACCGTCGCGGTTCACGCCCACCTATGGATCCGATGGGCGCATCGCCACCATCGTCCCCGCGGACACCGCGCAACCGAGTGTCCGCAAGCGCGTGGTCCGCGACCTCGACACGGTCCCGCTCCTCGGCCGCCAGCTCGTGCCGACGATGGACATCGTCCACGATCGCATCGCCCTCGAAGTGATGCGTGGGTGCGTCAAGGGCTGCCGTTTCTGTCAGGCCGGCTACATCTATCGTCCGCTCCGCGAACGCGACCCGCAAGCGCTCCTCGCGCACACCGAGCGCCTCCTCAAGGAAAGCGGCTACGAAGAAGTTTCGCTGTTGTCGCTCAGCACCGGTGACTACAGCTGCATCAATCCCCTCTTGGCCGAGCTCATGGATCGCGCCGCGCCGCAGCGGATCGCGCTGTCGCTCCCGTCGACGCGCATCGACGCACTCGATCCGCATCTGCTGAACGAGATCAAGCGCGTGCGGAAAACCGGCTTCACGCTCGCACCCGAAGCCGGCACGCAGCGCCTGCGCGACGTCATCCAGAAGGAATACCGCGAGGAGGAGCTCGTACAGGCGGCCGACCTCATCTTCAAGCTCGGCTGGCGCAGCCTGAAGCTGTATTTCATGCTGGGCCTGCCGACCGAAACGGAAGAGGACCTCCACGGCGTCGTCGCGCTCGCGCGCCGAGTCTCGGCGACCGGCGAGCACCGGCACCCGGTGACCGCGAGCGTGTCCACGTTCGTCCCGAAGCCACACACGCCGTTCCAGTGGGCTCCGCAAGTGACCGTCGCCGAGACGGAGGCCAGGCAAACGCTCCTCCGCCGCGAACTCGGACGCCATCGACTCGGGTTCAAGTGGCACGACGCGCGCCTCTCCTACCTCGAAGGCGTCTTCTCGCGCGGAGACCGTCGCCTCGGCTCGGTCCTGCTCGCAGCCCAGCGGCTCGGCTGTCGCTTCGACGGATGGAGCGATCAGTGTCGTTGGGACCTGTGGCGCCGGGCATTCGCGGAGACGGGCACCGATCCCGACTGGTACCTGCGCCGGCGCACGCTCGACGAGACGCTTCCCTGGGATCACCTCGATAGCGGGGTCCGCAAGCCCTATCTCCGACGCGAGCTCGCCGCCGCGTTCGCGCGCACGCTGACACCGGACTGCAGCATCGAGCGTTGCACCTACTGCGGCGCGTGCGACTTCACCGGCATCCGCAACGTGACCTTCCATCCGCGCGGCGCGAAGGGCAGCGAGAGCCGGGGGCCGTCCGTCGACGGCTGGGCGAGCGCCGCGATGCCGCACGCGGCCCCATGGCCGACCCGCAACTGGAAGCGGCTCGTCGACGGCGCCCGGCCCTGCGGATCGCTCGTCGACACGTGCGCGGACGCTCTCCCAGCCGAATCCGCCCCCGACGCGTCACCAGCCCCGCTCGAGCGCACGCACGGCGAGGGGAACGCCGAAGAGTGGCTCACGTCCGAGCGACACGGCATGGAGCCGGCGCTCGACGCCGGCGCACCACCGACGAGCCGCGTGCGGCTCGTCTACCAGAAGCTCGATCGCGCGCGCTTCCTCGGCAACCGCGAGCTCACGATCACGTTCATGCGGGCCTGCCGCCGCGCCGGCCTCCCGCTCGCGTTCTCGGCGGGCCACCACCCCCTGCCCCGGATGAGCTTCGGCCCGGCGTTGTCGCTCGGGTTCGCGAGCCACGGCGAGTACATGGATCTGGATCTCCACACCTCGCGCAGCGGCCGCGAGGTCATGGACGCCTTGAATCGCGAGCTGCCCGACGGCCTCGTGGTCATGGAGGCCGAAGCCCATGGACTGGATCTTCCGACGATCGATCGCAGCCTGGCCGCATTCACCTACACCGTCTCCCTCGAGCACCTGCCCGTCGCTCGTCTTCCGGACGACGTCGTGACGGCGCGCCTCGCCGCCTTCTCGACCGCCGCGCGATTCCCGATCACCAAGCGCATCAAGGGACGCGACCGCTCGATCGATGCGCGTGCGACGGTGACGATGGCGAGGACCGGCGCCCGCACGTTGCACGTGCAGACGGCGATCGGCCGAGGCGGCACGCTGAAGCCCCATCACGTGGTGGCGGCGGTTCTCGGCCTCGACGAGTTCGAGACCCAGCTGCTCTCCGTCACCAAGATCGGGACGGTGCTCGCGCCGCCTCCTCCCGCGGTCCGGGAGGCTGCGCCGGCAGACGCCGCGCCGGCAACGACCTGAGCGACGCATGTCCAAGCTCATCCTCATCAATTCGACTCCCGAGGAGACGCGCGTCGCGCTCGTGGAGAATCAGGCGCTCGCCGAGATCCACTTCGAGCGCGCCCGCGAGCGCGGCATCGTCGGCAACATCTACAAAGGCAAGGTCGTACGCGTGCTGCCCGGCATGCAAGCGGCCTTCGTCGACATCGGCCTCGCGAAAGCGGGCTTCCTCCACGTCTCCGATTTCCATCCTGGCGTCGACGAACTGCCCCTCGTCGACGCCGAGCTGCCGGAACGCGACCCGGATCCCGCCGCCGAGCCGCCTCCCCCCGCGCGCGCGACCGACACGTTCGCCGAACCCTCGCCGAACGATGCGGGGTCGGCGTCTCCACCGCACCGTGAGCCGATCGAGAATCGCCTGAGCCGCGGCGACGAGATCCTCGTCCAGGTCGCCAAGGAGCCTCTCGGGTCGAAGGGCGCCCGCATCACCTCACACATCTCGCTCCCCGGCCGCCACCTGGTGTACCTCCCCACGACCAACCACCTCGGAGTCTCTCGCCGCATCGAGGACGAGGAGGAGCGCCAGCGCCTGCGCGACATCGTCCTCGCGATGAACCCCGCGGGCGCGGGCTTCATCATCCGCACGGTCTGCGTCGGCCTGAGCCGGAGCGAGCTCCAGGCCGACATGCGGTTCCTGATCGATCTCTGGAATCGCATCCTGAAGCGTAGCGAGGGCGTCTCGGCTCCCTGCCAGTTGCACGACGACATGGACGTCACGCTGCGTAGCATCCGCGACCTCTTCACGCCCGACGTCGAGAAGGTCGTCGTCGACCGCCCGGTCGACCATCGACGCATTCTCGAGTTCGTGGATTCCTTCGCGCCCGCCCTCACCTCCCGCATCGAGCTGCACGATGGCGCCGAGCCCCTGTTCGACCGCTACGGCATCGAACAAGCCATCAGTCGCGCTCTCGAGCGACGAGTGTGGCTCAAGTCGGGCGGCTACATCGTGATCGATCAGACCGAGGCGCTGACCACGATCGACGTCAACACGGGACGCTACGTCGGCAAGCACAACCACGAAGAGACGGTGCTCAAGACCAACCTCGAGGCCGCGTGCGAGATCGTCGATCAGCTCCGGCTGCGCAACATCGGCGGCATCATCATCGTCGACTTCATCGACATGATGGATCCCGTCAACCGGCAGCGGGTCATGGATGCGTTCGACGGCGCGCTCAAGCAGGACAAGATGCGCAGCAACATCCTGAAGATCTCGGAGCTGGGCCTGGTGGAGATGACGCGCAAGCGCACGCGCCCGAGCCTGCCGCAGCTCCTGACCGAGCCCTGCCCGACCTGCGACGGCCGCGGACGCATCGTGTCGGTCGCGACGATCGCCTACGAGACCATGCGACGCATCCGTGAGGTCGCCCGCGCGGCGCCCGAGGCGACCCACATCGCGGTACGCGCAAGCGCTTCCGTGGCTGCGTTCCTGTATGAAGAAGAAGGCGCCGCCATGGATCGCCTGGAGCGCGAGATCGCCCGACGCATCACCGTCGAGCCGATCGAAGGATCGGAGGTCGCGCGGTTCGACGTGCGCGCCGTCTGACGACACCCGACGCACCTCGCCTTGACTTGCCATCTCGCGGAATTTATTCGGGTCTGACGCTATGTCCTTCGACCAGGACCGCGGCGCCGTGGATCCGCCGTCGGTGCCATCATTCACCGGCGCGCTGATGCGCGTGGTCGAACTCGGTGCGCGGGCCGCGCTCGATGACGCGTACGCGTTGATTCGTTGCCGCGACGACGACCTGCCGGACCTGCTGCGCGCCGCGGGCCGACTGCGCGACCGCCACAAAGGTCGCGACGTCACGTACTCGCGGAAGGTGTTCTTGCCGATCACCAACCTCTGCCGCGACCGCTGCAGCTACTGCGCATTTCGTAAGGATCCCGACGATCCCGGCGCATGGACCATGCGTCGCGAAGAGATCCTGGACTGGCTCGCGCGCGCGCGAGCCCAAGGCTGCAAGGAAGCCCTGATGTGTCTCGGCGATACGCCGGAAGCCGCGTTCCCGGCGTACCGCGCGACGCTCGCAGACCTGGGCCACGCGTCGACGATCGGCTACGTCCGCGAAGCCTGCGAGATGGCGCTTGCCGCGGGTCTCCTTCCCCACACGAACGCCGGCGTCTTGTCGCGCGAGGAGATGGAGCACCTGCGACCGGTGAACGTGAGCCTCGGCCTGATGCTCGAAAGTCTGAGCCCGCGCCTGCGGGCCCGCGGCATGCCCCACCACCACGCCGCCGACAAGGAGCCGGCGCGTCGCCTCGCGATGATCGCCGAAGCCGGTCGGCTTCGCATTCCGTTCACGACCGGGATCCTCATCGGGATCGGCGAAACGCCCGAAGAGCGCGTCGACGCGCTGCTTGCGATTGCCGATCTGCACGCCCGTTACGGTCACGTCCAGGAGGTCATCGTCCAGAACTTCCGCGCCAAGGACGGCATCCCGATGGCGGGCGTGGCGGAGCCGAACGCCGGCGACATCGCGCGCGCCGTCGCCGTCGCCCGGCTCGTGCTCGGGGGCGCGATGAACGTACAGGCGCCCCCCAATTTGAATCCCGACGACCACCGTTTGCTGCTGCGGGCCGGCATCAACGACTGGGGCGGCATCTCGCCGGTCACGCGCGACTACGTGAATCCCGAGGCGGCCTGGCCGCAGATCCCGGCGCTCGCGGATACGTGTCGTACCGAAGGATTCACGCTGGGTGAACGGCTCGCGATCTACCCGGAGTACGCCTGCCCCGCCTTTCTCGATCCGGGACTCTCCGCATCCGTGGAACGACTCGCCGGCCACATCGCCAGGAAGGACAGCCATGCCGCTGCCGCGCATTGAAGACCTGTACGACGATCTTTCGTTGGATCGACGCATGGCGCGCGCATCCGCGCCGGTTCGCGCCCTCATCGACCGCGTTCTCGATCGCGCCGTCCTCGACGTCGACGAGTCCGTCACGCTCCTCGACAGCGACGGTGACGACCTGCTCGCGCTCATCGCGGCCGCGGACGCCGTCCGCAAGGCCGACGTCGGGGACGACGTGACCTACGTCGTCAACCGCAACCTGAACTTCACGAACGTCTGTTTCGTCGGGTGCCGCTTCTGCGCGTTCAAGCGCCAACGGTGGGAGCCCGACGCCTACAACCAGTCGGTCGAGTCCCTCCTCGCCAAGGTCCAGGAGGCCGTCGACCTCGGAGCCACCGAGATCTGCATGCAGGGCGGCATCAACCCGGACATGACGCCCTTCACGTACCGGGACATCCTGATCGCCATCAAGCGGGCCTTCCCCGCGATCCACATGCACGCCTTCTCGCCGATGGAGATCATGTACGGCGCGCGGCGGACGGGAATGAGCTACACCGACTACCTCGCCATGCTGAAGAGCCACGGGCTCGGAACGATTCCCGGCACGGCTGCGGAGATCCTCGACGACGAGGTCCGCGATCTCCTGAGCCACAAGAAGGTCGACGTCCGCACCTGGATCGATATCATCACCACCGCCCATCGGCTCGGCATCCCGAGTACGGCGACGATCATGTACGGCCACGTCGAGACGTCCCGGCACGTGGCGGCGCACCTGCGCCTGATCCGGGACCTCCAAGGCGAGACGGGCGGCTTCACCGAGTTCGTGCCCCTGCGCTTCATCCACACCAACACCGACATGCATCGCGACGGGCTGGTGAACGATCCGCCGGCCAAGGGGATGTACGACCTCCGGATGTACGCCTGCAGCCGCCTCCTGCTGCGGGGCGCGATCGACAATCTCCAGACCTCCTGGGTGAAGATCAATCACGAGCTCGCGCAGCTCTCGCTGAACGCCGGATGCAACGACTTCGGCGGTACGCTCATGGAGGAGAGCATCTCCCGCGAGGCGGGTGCGGATGCCGGGGAGTACACGCCGGCCGAGGAGATCCGTCGCCTGGTGCGTGCCGCCGGTCGCCGCCCGGTCGAACGCACGACGTTGTACCGGAAGCTCGAAGCGACGGAGGAGAGCACGACGCGTGGGAGTGCCACCGCAGCTGACGGTGCTGGCGGGCGGAGTCGGGGCTGCGAAGTTCCTGCGCGGCCTCATCCAGTCCACTGATCCGGCATCCCTGACCATCATCGTCAACACGGCGGATGACGATCGCTTCTTCGGCCTCGCGGTCTCGCCGGATCTCGACACCATCACCTATACCCTTGCCGGCCTGGCTCCGCGGCGCCGCGGCTGGGGTCTCGCCGGCGATCGCTTCCGGTGCCTCGAAGCGCTCGGGCGTCTCTACGACGGCGCCGGATGGTTTCGGCTCGGCGATCGGGACCTCGCGACCCACATCTACCGGACCGACCGTCTCGCCGCGGGGGCCTCGTTGAGCGTCGTGACCGCCGAGCTCGCCACCGCGTTCGGGGTCGTGTCACGCGTGCTGCCGATGACCGATCAGCCGGTCCGCACCGTCCTCGAGACCGACCGCGGCCGCCTGTCCTTCCAGCGCTATCTCGTCGCGAACCGCGCCCGCCCGATCGTGCGCGGCATCCGTTATCGCGGCGCCGCGACGGCCAGGCCGGCGCCCGGCGTACTGCGGGCGATCCGCGACGCCCGCGCGGTGATCATCGCGCCGAGCAATCCCTTCCTCAGCATCGGTCCGATGCTCGCGCTCCCGGGGATCCGCGCCGCACTGTCGGCGCGCCGGGGCCCGGTCGCCGCGGTCTCGCCGCTCGTCCGCGGCCGTGCGGTGACCGGCCCGCTCGCGCGCCTCCTGCGCCGCTTCGGCCATCCGGTCTCGTCCGTCGGCATCGCGCGGTGCTATCGACCCTTCCTCGACGCGCTCGTCATCGATCGCGGGGATCGTCGCGACGCCGTGGCGCTCGAACGCGAGGGCTGCCGCGCGGTCGTCGCCGACACGATCTTCTCCGCCCCACGCCGCGCGGTGCGGACGTCACGGGCGCTGCTCGCCGCCTTGGAGCTCGCGTGAGCATCCGTCGCGCGCCGCTCGAGTGCCACACGATCGAGACGCTGCCTCTCGTGCATCCCGGTGACGACCTGCCGGCGCTCCTCGCGCGAGCGATTCGATCCACGGGCCTCACGCTCGCCGCCTACGACATCGTCGCGGTCTGCCAGAAGGTCGTCTCCAAAGCCGAGGGCCGCATCGTCGACCTCGCCAACGTCACCCCCTCCGCGTTCGCAACCCGGATCGCGGAGAGCACGGGCAAGGACGCGCGCATCGTCGAGGTGATCCTGCGCGAGTCGACGCGGATCGTGAAGATGACGAGCGGCCACCTGATCTGCGAGACCGGCCCCGGGTGGATCTGCGCGAACGCCGGCGTCGACGAATCGAACGCGGAGCGTCCCGATTCCCTCACGCTCCTCCCGCACGACGCCGATGCCTCCGCCGAGGCCCTGCGCGCACGCTTGTCGGCCGATGCGGGAGGCGCGCCGATCGGCGTGGTCGTGACGGACACGTTCGGACGGCCGTGGCGGGACGGCCTCCTCGACGTCGCCCTCGGCGTCGCCGGCATCGGTGCCGTCCTGGACTACCGCGGCGCCACCGACCTGGGGGGCCGCGAGCTGCATCACACCGTGATCGCCCAGGCGGATGCGATCGCCGCGGCCGCGGGGCTCCTCATGGTGAAGGGGGCGGGGATCCCGGCGGTGGTGCTACGTGGCGTGTCGTGGGAACGGACGACGGGCCGCGGGCGCGACCTCATCCGACCTGCGGCGCTCGACCTCTTCCGCTGAGGCGGAAGGGCCGAGCGCCGGTGCGCCCCGACGACGGTGGGTCGGGCGCACTATCGCGGGCACGCGCGGAGGATCAGGACGACGGCTCGCGCTCGGCGCTGACGCGCGTCGCGGCCACTTCTTCTCGATTGGCGTCGAGAACGGCCCGCAGCACCGTTTCGAGCGCGGTGATCTCGCCGTTGACGGCCACCATGCTCTCGATCAACGCCAGCCAGCGCAGCGACGCCGGCTCCCCGGGATCCATCTCCGGACAGAGTGTCGCAACGCCGGTCGCGGCGCGCAGCAGTCCTTCGGAGGCGGATTCGAGGTGCTTGGCGATGTCGGTGAACGTTTCGCGGTCGATGATCATGCGGAGGCTCCTTCGGAGGGGTCGGTGGACCCGCGAATGTCCAAGAAGGGTGCCACGCGTCGACTGCTCCCGCCCTCGCCGGCGCGCGGGCGCGTCACGGGAGTAACGCGCCCCTTTCGCCAGAGGGCGCGCCGAGTTGCGGCGCCTCCACCCGCCGACGACCCCGCGAAGAACCGCGCGGCCCACATAGCGCCCCGCGCCTCGGCGTCGGATCGCCGAATCATGCATTTCGGCGGCATCACTCCGTGCGATGCAATCTCGCAGGATCGCGGCCCCGAGCGTCGAACGGATGCCGCTCCCGCGCGACCCGTCCTCAGACCGGAAACGACGCCGACGGATGCTCGGACGACGAGGGCGGCATCGGCAGCGTGAGCCGACCGACGCCTTCGAGCCGTCGGCTGTCGGCAAGCCGGCGCTCGAGCCCGGCGAGGTCGCTCGCCGCCGGTCCCGCCAGGATCACGCGCTCCCGGCCGCCCCGACCACGGCGAGCCAAGGTCACGCATCCCATCTCGGCGAAGCGATTGAGCGCGTTGGCGAACGTCACCGCCGAATTCCCCTCCGCACGCCGCGTCTGCCCGAGCAACTGATGCATGATGAAGCTCTTCCGCATGCGCGCGATCGCCGCCTTCTGGAGGAGCCCGTCCGCCTCCAGGTCGAGCAGCGTCTTCGCCACGATCCAATACGCTTCGCGGAAGCTGTCGAGGATCCCGTCACCGAAGACCAGCAGCACGTGCGCCATGTTGACGTAGGCGCCCTCGATCGCGCCTCGCGCCGTGAAGTACGCCAGCGTGTCGTCGATCTCGGCCGCCACCGCCTCGCGTTCCGGCAAGGCGAACTCCCAGCGGAACAGCTCGAGCCACCACCACACGGTCTCGCGCAGTTCGGAGCGCGGCACGCCTCGACGGAGCGCGTGCGCGATCAGCGACGGAATCAGGAAGAAGTGGATCGTGTTGTTCTTGTAGAAATCGAGGATCAACCGCTTCTCGGGCGGCGCGTGGATGATGTCGCCGTCACGATCCTTCATCCATTCGATCAGCTTGCCGTTCTGGAGGAAATTCAGGCTTTCGTAGAAGTTCGCGATGTTGCGCTGCAACGATGCCGTGAGCGCCACGCGCTTGTGGATGAGCAGCTCCGTCAACGCCCGTGCGGCGACCGCGAACTCCCCGTAGCGGATCGCCGCCTCCGGCGCCGCGAGCAGCACCGTCGACGATACGGAGGTCGCGCCGGCGACCGCGACGTCGTTGACCGACCGCAGGAGGCGGAATCCGAGCTTCTGGATGAAATGCCGCTTCTCCTCCTCGATCGCCGGGTCCGCGACGGCGCGTTGGAATCGCCCGCGCCGCTCCCCGAGCGCCGCGTCGAGCGAGATCGGCGCGGCGAACGTGACGTAGACCGTTCCGTACTTCTGGCGCAGGACCCTCCGGGCCTTCAGCAAGGCGCCGAAGGACTCCCGCTCCTTCTGTCCCCCCAGCAACTCCTCCTTGTACGCCTCCTCCTCCACGATGCGCCCGTAGTGAATGGAAACCGGCACGAGATAGAGATCACGGCGTACGCCGTCCACGAAGACGTTCACGATCGCCGAGAGCATCCCGAGCTTCGGCGTGAGGATCTTGCCCGTCCGGCTGCGCCCCCCCTCGATGAAGAACTCCTGCGTATAGCCCTCGCGGATCAGGTACTCGAGGTACTTTCGAAAGACCGTCTTGTAGAGCGGGTTTCCCTCGAAGGTGCGACGGATGAAATACGCGCCCGCCCCGCGGAAGAACGGACCCAGCGGCCAGAACGCCATGTTGATGCCCGCAGCGATGTGCGGCGGCGACAGCGCGTTCTCGTGAAAAATGTACGACAAGATCAGATAGTCGAAGTGGCTCCGGTGACACGGAACCAGCACGATCGGGTGCTGCTTGACCGTATCGACGACCCGCTCGAGTCCGCGCACCTCGAGGCCGCTGAACATCCGGTACCACGCGCGGTGGAAGAGGAACGCCAGCGCCGCGAAATAGTACCCGTGGAAGTTGGCCGCGATCTCGTCGAAGTAGCCTCGCGCCTCCTTGATCGTCTTCTCGACCGACGTCTTTCGCTCGGCGGCGATGCTGCGCACGACCTCCTGGACGTCGTCGGAATCGAGGACCATCTCCCGCACCTGACGCTTCGAGCGGAGGGTGGGTCCCCACACGAGCCGCTCTTCACGATAGAGGAAGATCTGCAGCGCGCGCGTCAGACGCCGTACGATGCGATCCTCCCCTTCATCGCGGTACTCCGTCATGAAGGCGTTCAGCGGGATCTCCGCGCCGACCGAGATGCTGAGATCGCGCGCGTTCCAGTAGTAGGTCACGAGCTTCTTCACGTCGCTCGGGGCCTCGTGCACGCTGTACACGAAGCTCGCGAGGCGCGACCCCTTCCTCCGCAATCCCGAACCTCGGAAGATGGCGAGGGGCACGAGGACCACGGGCTGCTCCTTCCCCCAGAGGCCGTGCACGATCTCGCGGAGGTAGTCGGCCCCGCGGCGCGTCTCGAGCGCCGCGCGCACGCCCCGCCCGCGTGTCCCCGCGGCGCCGCGGCTGCTGCGGATGAAGAGCAGGACCGAGCGGCCGCTCGCGGTCAGGCGCGCCGCGAGGTCGCGCTCGCGCGCCTCCCGATCCCGCGGAACGGTGCCGAGGGACCGCAACCTCCGCCATGCCCCGCGCAGGACGTCGCTCAGCCGGCGCAGCCACACCGAGGAGATGTCGTTGGCGAAGAGCGGCAGCGGCAGGCCTTCGCGCAGCAGCAGATGGTTCACGAGGAAGTAGTCGACGAGCGACCGATACCGCATCACGTAGACGAGCGTGCCCTGCTCGGCGAGCCGGCGCAGCCGAGCGATGTCCTCGGGATCGACCTGCACATGGCGAAAGGCCCGCCGCGCGAACAGATTCGCGAAGAACCCGAACTGCCGGCTCATCGCCGAACGATGCCGCCCCTCGTCCTCGCGGGCCGAGCTCACGGGTGCATCCTCGGGCACCGTCTGCGGTTGGCTCATGACCCCCGCTCGATCCTCACGTGTAGCGTTCGAGCTTGCGGCGTTTCAGCTCGTCCACGACCCGGCGGACGTCTTGCGCGCGGTCGCGGTGACAGACCAGGATCGCGTCCGGCGTGTCGACGACGATGACGTCGTCGAGGCCGACGACGGCGACCAACCGCCCGTTGCCGAAGACGACGGCCCGCGCAGCGTCCACGGACACGACGTGGCGCGAAGCCGCGGCACCGTCGAGCGTCGCGAGCGCCGTCCAACTCCCGACGTCGCTCCATCCGAACTCGCCCGCGACGACGAGCACGTCGCGCGCGTGCTCCATGACACCGTAGTCGATCGAGACCGCCGGCAAGCCCCCATACGCGCGCGCCACGGCACCGGCACGCCGGGCGCCGGGTTGCGCCATCGCCGCCCGCAAGGGCCCCATCACCTCCGGCAGCAGCTCGTCCATGAGCCCGAGCAGCGTGGTCGTCCGCCACGCGAACATGCCGCTGTTCCAGAGATACCGTCGCGTCGCGACGAAGCGGCGCGCACGCGCCGCATCCGGCTTCTCGACGAAGGCGCGCACCCGCGACGTCCGCCCGCCCACCGGGTCGCCGAGCCGGATGTAGCCGTATCCCGTCTCGGGCCCCGCCGGCCGGATACCGATCGTGACCGCCACGGGCCTCGCGCTCGCCCACGCGAGCGCCTCGAGGAGCGTCGCGCGAAACGCGCGCGGGTTCGCGATCGCGTGATCGGCCGGTACCGTCACGAAGGTCGCGCCGGCGGCGCGGCTCTCGATCGCCAGCGCCGCGAGCGCGAGGCATGGCGCCGTGTTGCGCGCGATCGGCTCACTGAGCACGTTCCGACGCGGCAGCTCCGGCAGTTGCCGCACGACCGCCGCGGCATGATCACGATGCGTAACGATCAGAATCTGCGACGACGGCACGATGCCGCGCAGCCGCGCCACGGTCTCCTGGAGGAGGCTGCGGGCGCCGCGCACGGGTAGCAGCTGTTTCGGCACCAGCCGCCGGCTCCGCGGCCAGAATCGCGTCCCGCTTCCCCCGGCCATGACCACCGCCCACCGATCGACGCGACGAGGAACCCGCGGCACCGACGATCGAGACATCGGATTCGTTTAGGCACCGGGTCCCGGAAAAGCAAGACAACAGGTCGCGTAGCGTACGCGCGTTCAGCGCGCCGCGCCGAGCGCCTCGAGACAACGCGCGATGTCGTCGTCATCGCAGTAGACGTGCGGCGAGAAACGCACCCCACCGCCGCGCGGGCTCGCGAGCACGCCGGCCGCGCGTAGCTTCCGCACGACGGCCTCCGGCGTGTCGCCGACGCCGATGGTCGTGATACCGGCGCATTCGTGCGCTCCATCCGGACTCACCAGGCGGAACCCGCGCCCGACGAGCGCGGCACGCAAGGTCGTCGTCACCGCGAGCACCCGCCGTTCGATCGCATCGACTCCGAGCTCCAACATCAGATCGATGGCCGCGCCGAGCGCGTGGATCGCGAGGAAGTTGGAGCTGCCGCACTCGAACTTCTGCGCGTCCGCCTTGAGCTCGAAGTGATACGGCAGGTACCGACTCGCGTCGACGACGCTCTTCCAGCCGATCCGCTGCGGCACGAGGCGATCCAGCCATCGTCGCGACACATACAGCAGGCCGCACCCCTCCGGCGCGCAGAGCCACTTGTGTCCGTCGGCCGAGAGCGCATCGATGCCGTCGCGCTCGACGTCGATCCGCACCGCCCCCAGCGCCTGGATGGCGTCGACGCAGAAGAGCACCCCGCGACGCCGGCAGAGCTCGGCGATGGCGGCCAGCGGTCGGCGATGGCCGGTCGCGAAGTCGACGGCGCTCACGCTCACGATCCGGGTCGTGCCGTCGACGAGCGCGGCGACCGCCTCGACGGTCAAGCGGCCGTCGACCGTCGGCGCGAGCCGGGTTTCCACACCGAGCCGGCGGAGCGCCCACCACGGGTAGACGTTGGCGGGAAACTCACCGTCGACCGCCACCACCGAGTCGCCGGCCCGCCAATCCAGGGCGGTCGCGATGCTGGAGAGACCGTCCGAGGTGCTGGCGACGAAGGCGACCTCCTCGGGCGACGCGCCGATCAGCCGCGCCGCCCCCGCCCGCACCGCCTCGGCGCGGGCCTCCCACGCCGGATAGTGCAGCCGAGCGAAGTCCCGAGCGTCGGCCACGAATGTCGCGACGGCGTCCGCCACGCGACGGGACACGGGCGCGACCCCCGCGTGGTCGAAGTACACGCAGGCCCCGATCACGGGAAACTGCTCACGGCCGAGCGCGCCGCCAGTCGTCGCGGAGAAAATTGCCATCGCCGGCGGCGCACTATGCTACACTCTCGCGTCATGGAGAAGCCGACGCCGGTCGCGAGTCCCGCCCTCCACGAGTTCTTTCTCACCACGACGCGGCACTGTTTCCACGAGCTCGCCGTCGGCGACGACACGGTGGTCGCCTATGTCGCGGCCGTGCTGACCGAGTTCGCGCGCAGCGATCGCCTCTACACGTTGCGCACCGCCCGCGGACGCGCCGTCGATGGCGTCGTCGACATGCGGCGCGCCGCCGACTACGCCGGGGCGATGCGGGCCCGTGCCGCTCGCAAGTACGTCGGCGACTACACCCTGTTCATGACGGGCCTCTTTCGCACGCACGTCGCGAGCCGCGGCGCCCTCGACTACTACGTCGAGGAGGGGCAGCGCTCCTATCGCGCCGTCTCCGCGCTCGACCTCTCCCTCTTCCGAACCGGCTTCCTGCTCTTCGAGCAGCTCGCGAAGAACTTCGAGGACTATTCCGGCGCGCTCGACTACATGCGCAAGGCGCACTTCGCACGACAGCCGGGCCCGAGCCCCTTCGCGCAATTCCTGAAGAACGTGGAGGGCTGGGTGCGCACGGGTCTCTCCGATAACTGACGCGACCCAGCTCACCGTGTCGGGCGACGGCCTGCGGCTCGACCGCTTCCTCGCCACGCACGGCCCCCTCGCGGGACGCGGACGGCGCGACCTCGCCGCGATCCTGGCCCGCGGTCTCGTGCGCGTGAACGGCAAGCGCGCGCGCAAAGGCACGATGCTGCGTGCCGGTGACCTCGTGACCGTCGGCGCCGCGACCGGCGACACGGAGCCCGCCGCGAGCGCCGCCGGCCCCGAGCTCGCCATCGTCCACCTCGACGACGCGATCGTCGCCGTCGACAAGCCTCCCGGCCTACCGACGACACGCGGAGCGTCGGAGGCACCGAGCCTCGCGGCGGCGCTCTGCGTCCGCTTCCCCGAGATGGCCGCCATCGACGCACGTCACGCCGGACTGGTCCATCGACTCGACACCGGGACTTCGGGAGTCCTCGTCGCCGCGCGATCGCTCGAGCACTCCACGCGGCTGCGTGCCGCGTTCGCGGCCAAGCGCGTCGCCAAGGAGTACCTGGCGGTCGTGCGCGGTCGCATCGAGACGCCGGCGAAGATCGATCGCCCGCTCGCGCGTCATCCTCGGAGCCGCCGCCGCATGGTGATCGCCCACGCCACCGCCCGCGCCTGGTCGGCGGAGACCGCGGTCGTACCCATCGGCGGGGACGCGCGCTTCACCCTCGTCCGGCTGTCCATGCGGACCGGCGTCACCCACCAGCTGCGCGTGCACCTCGCGGCCCTCGGCCATCCGATCGTCGGCGACACGCGCTACGGCGGCGCGGCGGCGGCGCCGGAGCGTAGCGACCTCGGCATCGAGCCTCCGACGTGGCACTTCCTCCATGCCCGGGCGCTCGCGTTCGACGACGACGGCCTGGCGCCGTCGCTCGCCGCGGCCTTTCCGGAGCACTGGCGCCGCCTTTTCGCGGCGCGCGGCTGGACGCCGCCGGACGCCTGAGGCGCGGCGGCCCTCAGGCCGCCGCTTGGCGGCCCTTGGGGCTCTTGTCCTTGCCGTCCTTGTTCGTCGGCGGCTTGGTGCTGCAGGGGCCGCACAGGTTGCGGACGTTGTCGGGATCTTCGAGCAATCCGTCGTCCACGTTGTGGCAGACCTTCGCGCACTCCGCGCAGATGAAATAGATGCCTTCGATCGTCTTGTTGATGCGCTCCCGATTCAGGATGCGGCCGCGCAGCTTCTGAATACGGATGCCGAGGAGATCTTCGTACTGCCGCTTGATCTTGCGTCGGCCCGCTTCGTCCTTGGGAAGCTCTTCTTCGCTGGACGCGACCGCGCTTTCGTCCTCGTCGAAGATGTTGAAGCCCTTCTTCGACTTCTCCTTCTTGACCTTCTTGGCCATGGCCCGTTTACCCTCCGGGACGCCAACAAAAAATCCGGCGACAGCGGCGCTATCAGCCGGACCCGTGGCGCGTTCTCCTCGACCCGAAGTACACCAGCGTCCCAGCATGGTCAATGCAGCGTCGCCGTTTCGCGCGCAGGCCGCGGCTCCCGGCGGGCGCGGCTTGTCGCTCTCGCGACCCGGTGGTAGCGTCCCGCGGTTTCGAGCACCCGCCGCGATGCACGTCCGTCTCGAACCGCAAGGCAAGCAGCTCACCCTCGCCGGGCGCCGGCGCGTCGGCGATCTCGTCCAGTCGCTCGGCATCGTCGCGGGGACCGTCCTGGTCATCCGCGGCGACGAACTCCTGACCGACGACGAGTTCGTCGACGACGCCGACTCGATCGAGCTGCGTGCCGTCATCTCCGGAGGTGCCGCGTGAAGTGCAAGCGGTGCGCCGAGAAGGCGATCGTCCAGCTCCGCAGCCACAATACGGCCTTCTGCAAACCGTGCTTCGTCTTCTTCTTCCAGCGCGGAGTCGAGCGTGCGATCACGCGCGAAGCGATGTTCAGCCACGAGGAGCGCATCCTCGTCGCCGTCTCCGGCGGCAAGGACAGCCTGGCGCTCTGGGACGCGCTGGTGAACCTCGGCTACGAGACCGAGGGCCTGTATCTGGGCCTCGGCATCGGCGACTATTCGAGCGCCTCCGAACGCAAGACGCGCGCGTTCGCCGAACGGCGCGGCCTCCGGCTGCGGGTCGTCGCGCTCGACGAGACCGAGGACGGTCTCGGCATCCCGTCGGTCGCGGCGGCGACCCGCCGCCCGCCCTGCTCGGCCTGCGGAACCTTCAAGCGCCACCACTTCGACCGTGCCGCCCTGGCGGGAGGCTTCGCCGTGCTGGCGACCGGCCACAACCTCGACGACGAAGCCGCACGCCTCCTCGGCAACGTCATGCATTGGCAGCTCCCCTATCTCGCCAAGCAGCGACCGGTACTGACGCCGACCCACCCCCGCTTCGTGCGCAAAGTACGTCCGCTCTATCGGACGAGCGAGCTCGAGAGCGCGACCTACGCCTTCCTGCGCGGTATCGACTACGTCGTCGAGGAATGCCCGAACAGCCGCGGCGCGACCCAGCTCGTCTACAAGGACCTGCTGAACCGCCTCGAGCACACGATGCCGGGAAGCAAGCTCGCCTTCCTCGCCGATTTCCTGAGCCGCGGATCGCCGCTCTTCGCGACCGCGCCGGAAGCGGCGGACCTCGGCGAGTGCGAGCGCTGCGGCATGCCGTCGGCGGGCGAGATCTGTGGCTACTGCCGCCTGGTCGCCGAGGTCGGGCGCAGGCGCGCGCAGGCGGTGGCGCATTCCTGAGCCGATCGTGACGCCGCAGGAGGAGTCGGCCCCGGACGCGAGCCGTGCGCTCTTGCGCGCAGGGGACTCCGTCCTCTTCATCGACCGCAAAGCACGGCAGTATCTCCGTACGCTCCGTCCCGGCAAGCGCGTCAACGTCCGCGGGGCGACTTTCGCAGCCGAGGATCTGATCGGGCTGCCGGAGGGCACGGTCCTCCGGAGCTCCACCGGCGAGTACCTCCAGATTTTCCGACCGACCTACGCGCAGCTGATCCCGAACCTGCCGCGCCAGGCCCAGGTCATCTACCCGAAGGACGTCGGCACGATCGTGATGTGGGGCGACATCCATCCGGGCGCGCACGTCATCGAGGTCGGCGCCGGCCCCGGGGCGACCGCGATCGCGCTCCTGCGCGCCATCGGACCGACCGGGACGCTCACGACCTACGAG
Source organism: Deltaproteobacteria bacterium (assembly GCA_020848745.1). NCBI lineage: Bacteria > Pseudomonadati > Myxococcota > Myxococcia > Deltaproteobacteria bacterium. Next base: position 28,561 of record JADLHM010000059.1, read on the forward strand.
CTCCGCGAGGAGTTCGCGACGATGGCGCGGGACAACGTCACGCGTTTCCACGGTCCGGCGCCGCAATGGACGATCAAGCTCCGCGATGCCTACGAAGGCTTCGACGAAACCGAGGTCGACCGCATGGTGATCGATCTCTCCGAGCCGTGGCGCGTGGTGCCGCACGCCGCACGCGCGCTCCGACCGGGCGGCGTCTTCATCGGATTCACCCCGACCGTGCTGCAACTGAAGCAGCTCGTCGACGAGCTGCGGGCGGGACCGTTCGCGGCCATCGAGGCGCTCGAGTCGCTCCAGCGCGGATGGCACGTGAAAGATCGCAGCGTCCGGCCCGAGCATCGCATGGTCGCGCACAGCGGCTTCCTCGTCTTCGCGCGCCGTCTCGCCGCCATGCCGTCGTCCTCGACCGACGTCGCGCCGGGCGCCTGACGCCCCGATTTCGTTGACATCATTTCGCGCGCTGGTGTAGCGTCCGCCGTTAGTCGCGATGCACGCGTGAGGTCGACGGGATGACCAAGGAAGATCTTCGCCGGAAGGTCTGGCAGCTGCTGGAGCACCATGCGGCGCAGCGTTTCCCGGGCGCCCGCGGACGCATTCCCAACTTCGTCGGCTCGGAGCGCGCAGCCACCCGCCTCGCCGAGCTCGCCGTCTGGAAGAAGGCGCGCACCATCAAGATGAGCCCCGACGCTCCGCAACTCGCGGTGCGCCGTCGCGCGCTCCTCGACGGCAAGGTCGTCTATCTCGCCGTTCCCGCCCTGCGCGCCGAGAAGTGCTTCATCGAGCTCGATCCGAAGCGTCTCGGCCGACGGGCATCGATGGCTGCGAGCCTGCTCGGCGCCGCGAAATACGGCCGCGCCGTCAGCGCCCGCGAGATCCGCGCCATCGATCTCGTGGTCTGCGGATCGGTCGCCGTCCGGCGCGACGGCACGCGTGTCGGCAAGGGCGGCGGCTTCGTCGACCTCGAGTACGCGCTGCTCCGCGAGGAGGGCAAGCTCAAGGAGACGACCCCGATCGTCACCACGGTCCATCCGCTGCAGATCGTCACCGAGAAGGTCGCCATGCTGGCGCACGACATCCCGCTCGACTTCCTCGTGACGCCCTTCGAGGTGGTGGCGACACGCCCCGCCTTCCCGCGGCCGCGCGGCGTCTACTGGGACCTCCTCAAAGCCGCGCGCATCGAAGCCATCCCGTCGCTCCGCAAACGTCTGAAGCAGAGCTCGCCGGACCTTCCCTCCCGCCGGCTGTAGCGCGGCGAGCGGCGGCTCCCGCTCAGCGTTCGCCCGGCCAGCGCACCGCGATCGCGGTCCCGATCACGGTCGCGAACCCCAAGAGCAGGACGAGGCCGTTCAGCTGTACCGCACGACGGTGCAATCGATCGAACTCGTCCCGGATCGCCGGATCGCCGGGCGCGCGGTGGAGCGCGGGACGGAGCACGCGGGCGCGCGGGCTCACCACGGCACCGGCATACGCGGTCGCGGCCAGCATCACGACCAGCATCGGCACGACCGCGCGCCACAGTGGCGCGCCCGCCGAACGCCGCCGCATCCAGATCGCGACCACGAGCGCCACGGCACCGACCACCGTCGTGAACGCGTAGTAGAATGGGAACACCTGCCCCATCACCGTACCGGCCGTCTCGCTCGGCACGGAGCGGAACACGGCCGGTGCGACCAGGAACGACACCGCGACCAGGGCGCCGAGCCAGAGCGAGAGCGCCAGCTGGAAGGCGATCTTCGCGAACGTCGGCATCGGCATCGGCGTCACTGCAACGAGGGCGTCGTACCCGACGCGAGGGCGCGGCGGCCGGCGAATCCTTCGTCGGGCGCATGCCAGAAGCCGATGGACTTCTCCCCATATTGCCAACAGAGGAGCGCCGGGCGTCCCTCGACCTCCGCCGGGAAATCCACCAGGCCGAAGTCGATGCCCTTGAACTCGCAACCGAGCTTCTCGATCTCCGCGATGCCGCGCTCGATCTCCGACACGTACGGCCCGAGATCCGGGCGGACGCGCAACACGTCGACCGTCGTCCGCACGGCGGGCTCCGACTCCGCCTCGCTCACCGCCCTCCGCACCACGAGCGCCGTGCGCTGGAGTCGCTCCATGAGCATCTCGAGGCGCGGGATCAACGCGTTCGCCTCGTCGACCGTGAACCGGCGCATCGACACGCCCGTCCTCTAGACCAGTTTCGCGAACGCGTCGAGATTATCTCGATGTTCCGCACGGTTCGGGGTTGTCCGGGTGGAGGCCGTGTACTACTCTGCCCGCTCGACCGCAGCGGGTGCGCTCGGAATCGAGGTGGCGGCAATGGCGAGCGGCGAAGAGTTCGATCCCGAAAAGTCGGCGCAGGAACCGGGAGAGCAGAAGTTCTTCGGGTTCGAGGAGGACGTGAGCGGTATTCACGTCCCGAGCGAGCTCCCGATCCTTCCCTTGCGCGGCGTCGTGGTCTTTCCGTCGGCGATCGCCCCGCTCCTGATATCGCGCGGCGCCTCGCTCAAGCTCGTCGAGGACGCGCTGAACGGCGACCGCATCCTCGGCCTCGCCGCGCAGAAAAACGCCGAGAGCGAGAACCCGGGCACCGACGCCCTGTATTCGCGCGGCACCGCCGGCCGCATCCTCAAGATGTTGAAGTATCCCGACGGCAGCGTCCGCATCCTCGTCCAGGGGCTCCGTCGCATCGAGATCCAGCACTACACGCGCCGCGAGCCCTACTTCGTGGCGCAGGTCCGGCTTCTGAGCGAGATCCCCGAGGCGTCCGCGGAGATCGAGACCGCGCAGGGACACATGGTCCAGCAGTTCTCGAAGTTCGTCTCGATGATCCCCTACCTGCCCGACGAGCTGCAGGTGGTCGTCAACAACATCAAGGATCCGAGCAAGGTCACGGACCTGATCGCGTCGAACCTCAACATCTCGCTCGAGGAGAAGCAGGATCTCCTCAACACGCTCGAGCTGCGCGCACGGGTCGAGAAGCTCGGGGCGATCCTCAATCGCGAGATCGAGCTTCTCGAGCTCGGACACAAGATCCAGTCGCAGGTGCAGACCGAGCTCAACAAGAACCAGAAAGAGTTCTATCTGCGCCAGCAGATGAAGGCGATCCAGCGCGAGCTCGGCGAGGGCGACTCGCGGAGCGCGGAGATCGACGAGCTGCGCCAGAAGATCGCCGACGCCAACATGCCGGAGGAGGCGCGCAAGGCCGCCGAGAACGAGCTCGAGCGCCTGCGCATCATCCCACCGGAGTCGGCGGAGCACACCGTCGTCCGCACCTACCTCGAGTGGCTCGTGAACATGCCGTGGGCGACCTCCACCGAGGACAACCTCGACATCCCCCACGCCCGCAGCGTCCTCGACGAGGACCACTTCGACCTCGAGAAAGTGAAGGACCGCATCCTCGAGTACCTCGCGGTGCGGAAACTGCGGAAGGATCCGAAGGGACCGATCCTCTGCTTCGCCGGGCCGCCCGGCGTCGGCAAGACCTCGCTCGGGCGGTCGATCGCGAAGGCCATGGAGCGGAAGTTCATCCGTCTCTCGCTCGGCGGCGTGCGCGACGAGGCGGAGATCCGCGGCCACCGCCGGACCTACATCGGCTCGCTGCCCGGCCGCATCATCCAAAGCCTCCGCACGGCAGGCTCGAACAACCCGATGATCATGCTCGACGAGATCGACAAGCTCGGCGGCGACTTCCGCGGCGATCCCGCCTCGGCGCTCCTCGAGGTGCTCGACCCCGAACAGAATCACGCCTTCGTCGATCACTATCTCGACGTGCCGGTGGACCTCTCGAAGGTCATGTGGGTGACCACCGCCAACTACCTGGATCCGATCCCGCCCGCGCTCCTCGACCGCATGGAGGTGCTCGAGCTCTCCGGCTACATCGAAGAGGAGAAGCTGCAGATCTCCTGGCGCCACCTGATCCCGAAGCAGATCCGCGAGAACGGCCTCACCGACGCCAACATCGCGTTCACCGAGGACGGGCTCCTCAAGATCATCCGCAGCTACACCCGCGAGGCCGGCCTGCGGAACCTGGAGCGCGAGATCGGCCGCGTCTGCCGCAAGGTCGCGCGCGCGGTGACCGAAGGGCAGTCCGAGCGCGTCACGATCTCGCCCGAGAAGGTCCGGGAGTTCCTCGGGCCCGAGCGCTTCTTCGCCGAGGTCGCCGAGCGCAGCGGCGAACCCGGCGTCGCGACCGGCCTCGCGTACACGCCGAACGGCGGCGACATCCTCTTCATCGAGTCGACCAAGATGGGCGGCAAGAAGGGGCTCACCCTGACCGGCCACCTCGGCGAGGTGATGAAGGAGTCGGCCCAGGCCGCGTTGAGCTACATCCGCGCCCGTGCCGATCGCCTCGGCATCGCGCCCGACTTCTTCGAGAACTGCGACCTCCATATCCACGTGCCGGCCGGGGCCGTGCCGAAGGACGGCCCGTCGGCGGGGGTCACGATCGCGACCTCGCTCGCCTCGCTGCTCACCGGACGGCCGGTGAAACACGCGCTCGCGATGACGGGCGAAATCACCCTCCGCGGCAAGGTCATGCCCGTCGGCGGCATCAAGGAGAAGGTGCTCGCCGCCAAGCGCGCCGGGATCACCACGGTCGTCCTGCCGCGGTTGAACCACAAGGACCTCGAGGACATCCCGGAGACCGTGCGGCAGGAGATGCAGTTCCAGTTCGTCGACACGATCGCGGAGGCGCTGGACTTCGCCCTCGAGCCGGCCGGCACAGTCGACGACGCCGAGCCCGCGCGCGCGGCGAATCTCTGACGTCGACGCCGCGCATCCTGATGGCGGCGTCCGAGATGACGCCGTTCGCCGCGACCGGCGGACTCGGCGACGTACTCGCCGCGCTGCCGCCCGCGCTCGCCGCGCTCGGCGCGCGGGTCCACGTCGTCCTGCCGGCGTATCGCACGGCGACGATCGCCGGCGCCGACACGTCGACCTATGCCAGCCTCCTGGTGCCGCACCCCGACGGCGTGCGCGAGATCGGCCTCCGCACGCTCCGCCACCGCGATGTTGCCGTCTCCTTCGTCGTCGCCGACGACCATTTCGCGCGTGACGGCCTCTACGGCGACGCCCACGGCGACTACGGCGACAACGCGGCGCGCTTTGCGTTCTACGCGCACGCCGTGGCCGCCCTCGCGGCGCGGCTCGACCCGCCGCCCGACGTCGTGCACTGCCACGACTGGCAGGCCGGGCTCGTCCCCGCCCTCCTGCGCACCGCGGATGAGCCGCGGCTCGCCGGGCTGCCGACCGTCTTCACCATCCACAACCTCGGGTACCAGGGGATCTTCGGCGCCGAGGTGTGGCCGACCCTCGGCCTCGATCGCCGCTTCTTCGATACGGCGCATCTCGAGTTCCACGGTTTCGTCAATTTCCTGAAGGCGGGCCTCGTCTTCGCCGATCGCCTCACGACCGTGAGCCCGCGCTACGCGCAGGAGATCCGGACTCCCGAACACGGTCACGGGCTCGACGGAGTGCTGCGCGAGCGCCGCGGCGTCCTGCGCGGCATCCTGAACGGCATCGACACGACCCGCTGGGATCCCGCGCACGATTCCTTCCTGGCGGCGGCCTACGACGCGGACGATCTCGCGGGCAAGGCCGAATGCAAGGCGCGCCTGCAGCGCGATTTCGACCTGCCGATCCGCGCCCGCGTGCCGCTCATCGGCATGGTCACCCGCCTCGCCGAGCAGAAGGGGCTCGACATCCTCGCCGCCGCCCTGCCCGTCCTCCTCGCCGAGGATCTCCAGATCATCGTGCTCGGGCGCGGCGACGAGCGCTACGAGCGCTGGCTCGCCGACGCCGGTCGGCGCAACCCGACGCGCCTCGCCGTGCGCCTGGCGTTCGACGAAGGGCTCTCGCATCACGTGGAGGCCGGCGCCGACGCCTTCCTCATGCCCTCCCGCTACGAGCCTTGCGGCCTGAACCAGATGTACAGCCTGCGATACGGCACGGTGCCCATCGTGCGCGCGACCGGCGGCCTCGACGACACGATCGACGACGTCGACGCCGCCCCCGAGCGGGGCACCGGCTTCAAGTTCGTCGAGTACTCTCCCGATGCGCTGATCGGCGCGGTGCGCCGTGCCCTCGCCCGCTATGCCGACGCCGCCGCCTGGCGGCGCATCATGCGCGAAGGCATGCGACGTGATCACTCGTGGCGGCGGGCCGCCCTCGCCTATCTCGACCTCTACCGCGACGCCATCGCGGGCCGTTGACCCTCCCGGAGGTCGGATCGACCCGGAAATTTCTGCCACATGCCGCCCCGACGCGCGGCCGTACGCCGACTTGGCGAGCGGCACCGGCCTTGCTTCCGTAGGTCCCTGGGAGGAATCGATCGTGCGCATTGGATCAAATCATTCGTGCTCGTCCGCGACCGAGACCCGTCGTCGCGTCGTCTCACCGCAGACCGACAGCGGCTTCGCCGGCGCCCTCGCGTCCGCAGTGGAAAGCGGCGACGGCGAGAGCGGCGGCGGCACCGGCCGGAAGCCCGAGCTCTCGGCGGCGACGTATCGCCTCTTCGCGGCCGTCGCGATCGAACGCGGCGACACGGTGCATGCCGACCATTTTCGGGCTCGCGCCGCGGACGCGCGCGAAGCGGGGATCCCTCTGCATCCGTCCGGCGTGCTCTCCGACACCGGACGATGGGACTACACCGAAGACGCCGCCGCGATCCCAGAGACCGGGCACTTCGACACGGCGACAGGGCAAGGCGTCCGGACCTTCATCCCGTACAACACCACGCGCGACCGCAACGCGGAGGCCCCGAGCGGCGCCGAAGCGCCGCACGATTGCCCGCCGGCGGCCGCGAGGTCGACCGGACTCGCGAGCAGCGGGCTCCGCGGCGCGCAGACGACGCGCGCAACCGCCCACCCCGAGCTCGACGCCCTCCTCGCCACGCTCGCGAGCTAGGGCGGGCGCCGGGCTCCAGAGTCTAGGAGACGAACGCCCGCTCGATCACGTAGTGTCCGGCTCCGCCGCTCGAGCCCTCGCGAAAGCCGCGCGCCTCGAGGATGTCCGCCGTGTCGCGCAGCATCGGCGTGCTGCCGCAGATCATCACCCGGTCGTCGTCGGGAGCGAGCGCCGGCATCCCGAGATCGGCGGCGAGCTGCCCGGTCTCGATGAGGTGCGTGATCCGACCCCGGTGCTCGAACGCCTCGCGGGTGACCGTCGGGTAGTACCGCAGCTTGGCGCGCACCTCCTCGCCGATCAGCTCGTTTGCCGGGAGCTCCCGGCGAATGTAGTCGGAGTATCCGAGCTCCGAGACCGTACGGACGCCGTGCACCACGACGACCTCCTCGAAGCGCCCGTACACCTCGGGGTCGCGGATCAGACTCATGAAGGGCGCGAGCCCGGTGCCGGTACCGAGCAGATAGAGGCGCCGACCAGGCAAGAGGTTCGTCAGCACGAGCGTACCGGTCGGCTTGCGACTCACGTAGACGGCGTCACCGGGGCGGATGCGCGCCAGCCGTGAGGTCAGCGGTCCGTTCGGTACCTTGATGCTGTAGAACTCGAGATGGTCCTCGTAGTGCGCGCTCGCCACGCTGTACGCGCGCAGCAGCGGGCGGCCCTCCACCTCGAGGCCCATCATGAGGAAATGGCCGCTCCGGAACCGGAGGCCGGGGTCGCGGGTGGTCGTGAAGCTGAACAGCCGGTCGTTCCAGTGATGCACGCTCAGGACGCGTTCCTGACTCAGATGGCTCATGGAGCGACCGTACGCGACTGTACTTCATCGGTAAAACGGGATATTCCGATGATACTCTTCGGGTCCGCCGATATGCGCTTCACCCTGCGCCAGCTCGAGGTCTTCCTCGCGATCGCCCGCGCCGGCAGCGTCAGCCGGGCGGGCGACGAGCTCGCGATGTCGCAGTCGGCCGTGAGCGGCGCGCTCGCCGACCTGGAGCGTCAATTCGACGTCCGGCTCTTCGACCGGATCGGCAAGCGCCTCCGCCTGAGCGACGTCGGCCGCGCGCTCCGCGCCCGCGCCGAGGGCCTCTGGGACGAGGCGCGCGAGCTCGAGACCGCGCTCGTCCGCCACGCCGACGGCGCGTGCCTGCGCGTCGGCGCCACCCTCACCATCGGGAACTACGTGGCGGTCCCGCTCATGGCGCGCTTCATGCGCGAGAAGGCCGGATCGCTCGTCCGGCTCGACCTCGCCAACACCGAGGAGATCGCCCGCCGCGTAGCGAACTTCGAGATCGACGTCGGCCTGATCGAGGGCGAACTCGTCCATCCGGAGCTGGTGGTCACGCCGTTCCGCGACGACGAGCTGGTCGTCTTCTCCGCCCCGACCCATCCGCTCGCGAAGAGGCGCGTCCTCGGCGACGCCGACCTCGTACGCGCGGCCTGGATCGTCCGCGAGCACGGCTCCGGCACGCGGCAGACCTTCGATCGCGCCATGACCGGCATCCTCCCCGAGCTCCGCATCACCCTCGAGCTGCCGCACACCGAGGTCATCAAGCGGGCCGTCGAAGCCGGGCTCGGACTCGGCTGCGTGGCGCGGCTCGCGCTCGAGGACGCCTTCCGCGCGAAGACGTTGAAGCCGCGCCCGGTCCCGCATCGTGACTTCCGGCGCCGCTTCTACACCGTCCTCCACCGCCAGAAGCACGTCGGCACCGAGCTCCGGCGGTGGCTCGCCCTCCTGCGCTCGGACGCCGTCGTCGAGAGCGCGAGCGCCCCCGCCCCACGGACCGACGCCGACGCGGCGCCGGACGACGGCGCGCGTCGCTAGTGAACCTCTGCGCAGATGGTTCCCGGCTGCGTAGAGCTTCTAGGCGCGGAGGCCGGCGCGGCAGACGGCGGCGAGCTCCGCGGGGGTCGCGATCTCGACGTCGGCGCCGGCACCGCGAACCGCCGCGCCGTTGAAGCCCCACAACACCGCGCAGGTGGCGATCGCGGCGTTCCGCCCGGTCGCGACGTCGACGGCGGAGTCGCCGACCATGAGGGTCGCCGCCGGCGCCACGCCGACCGCCTCGACGAGCTGCCGGAGGCCCGTGGGATCGGGCTTGCGGACCGGCAGCGTGTCGCCACCGATCAGCCGCGGGCAGAGCGCCTCGAGATCGAGCCCGGCCAGGATCTTCGCGCTCATGTCGGCCGGCTTGTTCGTGAGCACCGAAAAGACCGCTCCCTCCCCAGCCAACCGTTCGAGCACGGCGCGGAGCCCCGGGTAGACGTCGGCGTGATCGAGGAGGTGCTCGCGGTACCACGGCATGAAGATATCGAGGCCCGCTTCGACGCGGTCGCCGTGCGCCGCGCCAAGCGCGCGCTCGAGCAGCACGCGTGCCCCGTTACCGACGTAGCCGAGGAGCGTCCGCGGGTCCTCGGGCGGGAGCCCGAGCGCGCCGAGCGCCACGTTCACCCCCGCCGCCAGGTCGTCCTTGGTGTCGACGAGCGTGCCGTCGAGATCGAGGACGACGTGGCGGAACGCCAACGTCGACGCCACGCCGGCTCAGCCGTCGCCGCGAGCGGTCCGCGGCACCGCGCTCAGGCCGAGAAGGACGACCCGCAACCGCAGGTCCGCGTCGCCTTCGGGTTCTCGAACTTGAACCCCGAGCCGTGCAGCCCGGTCACGTAGTCGATGATGGTGCCGTCCAGGTACTCGCGAGACGCCGGATCGATCACCACCCGCACATCCTCGAAGGTGAAGATCGCGTCGTCGTCCTTCGGTTCGTCGAAGCCCATCGTGTAGGAGAAGCCGGAGCAGCCCCCTCCCACGACGCCGAGCCGGAGCGCCTTCCCGGGGCCCGCGCCTTCCTTCTGCATGGCGGCGCGCACCTTCTGGACGGCGTGCTCGGTCAGGACGATCGGCTCGAACGTGGTCGTTTCGCTCATGGCAGGCACCGTAAACGCGACCTCGGGGCGAGTCAATTCGACGGGCGGGGACGCCCGTGCGTCCCCGCCCGCCCACACCACCGTTCAGGCGCGAAGCGCCTGCCCCCCCGCCAGCCCCAGGAAGTCGCCGACCGGCGGCACCTGCGCCTCCGCCGCCATCGGGATGGGCCCGAGACGCTCGCCGCCCTCGCCGAGCGTGAGATTGGCCCGCGACTCGCGCTTGCGCTTCAGCTTCTCGAGAAGCGTCGTGCGGTTCAGCTGCAGCAGCCGCGCCGCCTCCTTCTTGTTGCCGCGGCTGATGTCGAGCGCGCGGGCGATGATGCGGTCCTCGATCGACTCCATCTCGCGGTAGAAGTCGATGCCGCGACCGTCGAAGTCCCAGGGCGGCGGCGTCCAGCCGCTCGTCGCGCCGTCGCCCGCCATGCGGCCGTGGAGCTTCGGCGGCAGATGCTCCGGGCGGATGACGCCGTCGGTCGGCCCGAGGACCACGAGCTGCTCGAGCAGGTTCTTGAGCTCGCGCACGTTGCCGGGCCACTGGTAGGCCGCGAGCACCTCCATCGCCTCCGGCGAGACCTCGAAGCGTGGCAGACCCTTCGCCGTGTGGAGCTGGTTCAGGAACCAGTCGACGAGGAGCGGAATGTCCTCGCGCCGCGCGCGCAGCGGCGGCACCTCGATCGGCACGACGCGCAGGCGATAGTAGAGGTCCTCGCGGAACTGTCGGTCCGCGACCGCCTCCTCGAGGTTCCGGTTCGTCGCCGCGACGACCCGCACGTCGACCTGCTGGGTGCTCACGCCGCCGACCGCCTCGAACTGGCCGTTCTCGAGGACGCGCAGGAGCTTGACCTGCAGCTTCGTGCTCATGTCGCCGACCTCGTCGAGGAAGATGGTCCCGCCGTCGGCGAGCTTGAAGCGTCCGACCCGCGAAGTCACCGCGCCCGTGAAGGCGCCGCGCTCGTGGCCGAACATCTCGCTCTCGAGGAGGTCCTCGGGGATCGCGCCGCAGTGCACGGGGACGAGGCGCTGCGCGTGGCGGCGGCTCTGCGAGTGGATCGCCTGCGCGACGAGCTCCTTGCCGGTCCCACTCTCGCCGGTGATGAGCACGGTCACTCCGGTCGGCGCCACGCGCCGAATCACCTCGAAGATCGCCTGCATCCGTGGATGCCTGCCGATGATGCCGGCGAACCCGGTCACCGCGTCGGCTTCGTCTCGCACTTCGTCCTCCGCCACCGTCTGCTCCCCGTCCCGTGCGTCCATGTGCCCTCCCAGGCTTTGCGAGTTGTCGGCGCGACCGCGTGCGCGCGGTCAGACGCTTGAGCAAGCCTGGTGCCAGAATCTTGAACCGACCGTTCCGGAGGCGAAGAGTCACGCGAGGATGCCGGAATCACAGCGAAAAGGAGACGGAACCCTGACACCTCCGCGATGGAGCGATGGAGAGGAGGACGAGTCGAACGCGTACAGTTTTGTCGCGCTCCGTTCGATTTTCGGCGGTCGAGAGGTCCGGCGGGTCAGCTTTCCGCCGCGGCGGAGGGAGGCGGCGCGCAGACGCGGTAGGAAGGGTCGCAGCGTCCGTCTTCGAGGACCAGCTGGCGCGACCGGCGCGTGCGGACGTCCACCACGACCGGTGCCATCAGATTGACGGTCATGCCGAGCGGGTCCGGCGGAATGGTGACGATGACGAATAGGGCGACGTCCGCCGCATCGGTTCCAAGGACGCGCGCCGCGAGATCCAGCGGAGCCCGGTAGTCCGGCACGAGGCGCGCCGGCTCGGCGACGGCGAACGCGACGTCCGGATCGTCGAGGCAGAGCATCCACTTGAACGGCGAGCCCGGCCGGTGGTCCAGGATCACGAAGCGGCGCGCCTTCGGGAAGCCGATCAGCCCTTGCGGGAACTGCAACACCCGATCGACGGGCACGTCGAGCTCGCCGAACCGCGAGGACCGGACGTGGACCACCTCGGGCTCGGACACGCGCCGCACTGACACCATCTCCTCAGCCACGCTTGCCATCAGCATACGCCTCCCATGCCCGTACCGCGTCGGTGAGCCGATCCGGATCCGCGAGCCGCGCTTCGCGGTTGCGACCCTCGATGGCGAGGAAGACCTCCTCGCGAAAGATCCGGACGTCCGGCGGCGCCGCGAGGCCGAGGCGCACCTGACCGCCGCGCACCTCCAGCACCTGCAACGTCACCTCGTCGCCGATCCGGATACGTTCGCCGACCTTCCGTGTCAGGACCAGCATGGCGCCCTCCTTGGCCCATTCCCATCCGCCGCCCGGCCTACAACCGCAGGAAGTCGAGAATCGACGTCTGCAGCAGCGAGGTGCCCGCGGTGAGCGTCGCCTGCAACGCGTTCTGCACCTGCGCGAGCTCGGTGATCGTCTCGGTGAGATCCGCATCCTCCACGGCGCCTATCAACGCCTTGTTGGTGCTGATCGCGCCCGCGATCTCGGCGTTGCGCGTCTGCAGCCGCGCCAGCCGTCCGCCGACGCTCGCGCGCTCCTGGCGGATGTCCTCGGCCGCGCTCTCGAGCGCGGTGAGATGCGCGCTCGGCTCGGTCCCGGATTCGAGCGTCTGCCGCAGGTCGTCGAGCGCCGCGAGCGCGGAGCCGAACACGTCGCCTCCGTTCGTGGTGACGCGCACCGTCTCGTCGCGCGCCGTCCGCACCACGAACGGCTCGGTCGCGCCCGTGTACGCCGTCGCCGGCGAGAACCCCGGCGCGTCGAAGCTCGCGAAGGGCGGTCCGGAGCTCGCGAGGCCCCCGAAGACGTACCGCCCGGCGACCGTCGTGTTGCCGAGCGAGAGGAGTCCGCGCTCGAGCTCCTGCACCTCCTCGGCGGCCGTCTGCCGGGTCTCCGGCGTGACGAGGCTGCTGCTCAACCCGACCGCGATCTCGCGCGCGCGGACCAGAATGTCGTGGACCTGCCCGAGGACGCCGTCCTCGGCGCCGAGCGTCGTCGTCGCGAGCGCGACGCTGCCGCGATAGGCGTCGAGCTCCTTCGCCTCGCCGCGCAAGCTCGTCGAGCGGGCGGCGCCGACCGGGTCGTCGCTGGCCTCGCGGAGCCGCTTCTGCGAGCTCAGCGCGTTCTGCGCGTCCGCCTGCTGCCGGCGCAGCCGGCTCACGGAGTACGTGAAATCGGCGATCAGCGTGCGCTCGGTGACCCGTCCGACCATCAGGACACCAGCCCGAGGAGATCGTCGAGCATCTGATTGCTGACGCTGATGAGCTGCGCCGACGCCTGGTAGCCGCGCTGGAAGCGGATGAGGTTGGTGAACTCCTCGTCGAGGCTCACGCCCGAAACCGCCTCGCGCTGCGCGCCGAGCGCCGCGGAGACGTTCTGCTCGATGGTCGCCTGCTGCTCGGCGCGCCGCGCGTCCTGCCCGACCCGCGCATGCAGGGTTCCGAAGTACGCGCCGAGCGTGCTGCCGCCGAGCGCGGGGAACGTCTGTTGCGCGATCGCGCCGAAGGCGAGCGCGTTGGTGTTGTCGGCGGGGTTGGCGCCCTGCGCCGCCGCGATCGCACGCGGATCCGAGAGCGCGACCCGCAGGTCGGCGGCGCCGGTGCCCGAAAAGAACGCCGTGCCGACGTTGCCGTCGAGATCGCGGCCGGCCGCGTTCGTCTGCACCGCGTTCACGGCGTCGCGGAGCGTCGTCGCGAGCAGGTCGAGTCGTCCCGCGTCGTCCGCGATCGTCTGATCGCGGAGGGCGAGCGCCGTGCCGATCGTGCCGCCGATGTCGCCCGCAAGGCTGATCACACTGCCGTCGCGGGCCATGATGCCGATCCGCGAGAGCGGGTTGCCGTCGAGACCGAGCGCCGCGAGATCGCGCTCCGTCGTGAGCGTCGCCGCGTCGGCGCCGATCACGAGCCCCTGGCCCGACGCGGCAAAGACGTTCACGCCGCCGTTCTCGACCTCGACGACCTGGACGGAAAGCTGCTTGGCGAGCTCCCCGAGCGCCGCCTGCCGCTGGTCGCGGAGGTCGTTGCTCTCGCGACCCGCGCAGTCGGCCGCGACGATCTCGCGGTTCAGCTGCGCGATGGTCTGCAGGGTCCCGTTGGCATCCGACGCCGCCTGGCCGAGCCGGTCGTCGGCCTCGCGCTGCAGCACCTGAAGGCCGCCGGCCGCGTTACGAAGCTGTCCGGCGAGCGTCGCCCCCGCCTCGATGAGCTCGTTGCGGGCGGCGAGATCCTGCGGACTGTCCGCGACCGCGTTGGCCGTCGCGAAGAACTCCGCGAGCGCGTCGCCGATGCCTTCGTCGCCGACCGGGAAGAGCGCCTGGACCCGGTCGAGCAACTCCCGTCCCGTCGTGGCGCCGCCGAGCGCGGACGCCGCCGAGAGCATGCGGGCGTCGAGGAGCCCGTCGACGGACCGCAGCACCGACTCGACCACCACCCCCGTGCCGAAGCCGCGATCGTCCGGACGGCTGGCGTGCAGCACCGGCGTCTGCCGGCTGTAGCCGGGCGTGTTGACGTTCGCGATGTTGTGACCGGTGACGCCGAGGGCGCGCTGGTTGGCGAGCAGGCCCTGCTTCCCGATCGTGAGCGGCGCGAAGATCGACACGTCAGGCGCTCCACCGCGCGCCGGCCGACGAAAGGGCCTGGCCCGTGAGCGCGGCGCGGCCGTCGTAGCGGCTGTCGGAGCGCTCGCGCCGCATGACGGCGAGCAGGTCCGTGACCTGCGCGAGCGCCGCGCGGACGACGCCCTCGTTGATGTGCTGCGCGCGCCGCACCGCCTCGGCGTCGCGCGCCGTCTCCGCGATCTCGCGGCCGAGCGCCGGATCCCCGGCCGCGAGCTCGGCGAGCGAGCGCCCCGCCTCCGCGAGGTGGCGGCGGCGCAGCTTCGCGACGCGCTCCCACTCCGCCTGCAGGATCTCGCGCTCGCGCAGGCACGCGAGCAGCGCGGCGTGGTCGTAGGTCGCGGCCGCCGTCCGCTCCGCTTCGAGGAGCGGCGCCAGCCGGCCGCAGCATGCGCGCTCGGCGGCGAGGAGGCTCGCGACGGTCGACGAGACGGCGTCAGGCATGGCTCACCCGAGGAGGTCGCGCGCGAGCTCCCCGAGGAGACGCTCGGCCACGGCCCGGGGATCCGGCGCGTACGTCCCGGTCGCGATCCGGTCGCGCAGCGCCGCCACGTTGTCCACGTCGACCACCGACGCATCGCCGATCTCGGCCTTGAGGCGTTGCCGCAGGCGCGCCGCCTCCGACAGCTGCACGCGGTCGGCGATCCTGCCGCCGGCCGCGGGCGTCGCCGACTCGGCACCCTCGGCCGGTCCGGAGATCTCGCCCGCCCCGGGAATCGTCGTCGTCGGTCTGCGCGTGACTCTCATCGGATCTCCCGAGCCCCGTTCGAGCGGGCTCGGTCAGGATATCGTCCGGGGATCGGCGGGACTTGAATCCCGGATGCCCGTCGGTCGCCCGGCCTCACGTCGTCCCCGCGGACGGCGCCGCGGCCCCGAGCACGGTCGTCCCCTCACCGAGAAGCGCCGTCGGATCGACGGCTTGCCCGCCACGGCTCGCGGCGAAGTGGAGGTGCGGTCCGCTTGCCCGGCCGCTCGAGCCCACCGTCGCGACCACCTCGCCGGCGACAACATGTTGACCCGCACGGACGAGCGTTCGTTCCGCATGCGCATAGCTGGTGACCAGACCATCCGCATGGCGCACCTCGACCATCCGCCCGGCGCCGCCGCGCCGCCAGCCGCTGAAGACCACCTCGCCGTCGGCCACGGTGCGGATCTCGGTGCCCCGTGGCGCCGCGACGTCGATCCCGGCGTGGAACTTGGGCTTCCCGGTGAACGGATCGCTCCGCATGCCGAACGGCGAGCTGATCGCGCCCGCCGCCGGCGCCGCCGCCGCCGTGTTCGGCGCAGCCGCGGCCGCGCGGACGCTCCCCACGGTGGACGCGGTCCGCCCGAGCGTCCGCGCCGCGACCGGATCGGCGCCCGTCCCGGCCGAAGCCGCCGACCCACCCGCCTGCGCGGTGGTCGTCCCGGGATGCTGCCGCTCGATCTGCGCGACGATCTGCTCCGCGATCCCGAGTCCGCCCTTCGCCGCCAGACTCCGCGCCACCTCCTGGTCGAACGCGCCGTCGAGCATCTTCCGGTTCGTCGACGCCTCCAGCATCCCCGATTCCGGCACGGTCTTCCGCATCGCGCTGATCACCTGCGCGAGCAGCACCGCCTCGAACTCCTTCGCCACCGCCTCCGGAGACTTCCCGGAAAGCCGCCGCCGCGTCTCGTCCCCCGGCGGCGACGTCGGCACGAACACCGCAGCCGCAGAGATCGGATCACCCATGACGGCACCGGCCTTCTTCGGATTCGGTACCGACCTCGGATTCGGCACCGCCCGCGGGACGCGTGAGACGTGTCCAGCTGCAAGGCGCGAGGAAGCGAGGGCGGAGGCGTAGCGGAGCTACGCCGCACAACCGAGCGCCCGAGCAACGCAGCAGATGGGCACGTATCGCGTGTCCCGCACGCGTCACATGATCTCCAGGTCGGCGTCGAGCGCGCCCGCGCTCTTGATCGCCTGCAGCACCGCGATCAGATCCTGCGGCGTGACCCCCAGCGCATTCAGCCCGTTCACGAGGTCGCGCAGGCTGACGCCGCCGCGGAAGAGATTCAGGCGCTCGGCGGCGCCTTCCTGCACCTGCACCGTGCTGTCGGGCACGACGACCGTCCGGCCTTCGGAGAACGGTGCCGGCTGCGAGACGCCGAGGTCGACCTTCACGGTCACCTGCAGCGCGCCGTGCGCGATGCCGACCGGCGCGATGCGGACGTCTTCGCCCATGATCACCGTACCGGTTCGCTCGTTCACGATGACGCGCGCCCGCCGATCCGGCTGCACGTTCAACGTCTCGATGCCGGCGAGGAGCGCCATCACCTGCTCCTGGCTCGCGGTCGGCTCGAGGCGGACCTCCACGGTGCCCGGATCGCGCGTGCTGGCGGCGCCGGTCCCGAGGAAGCCGTTCACCACCGACGCGACCCGCGTCGCCGTCGTGAAGTCGGCCTCGTGGAGGCTCAAGCGGACGAGGCCGTCGGCGCCGAGCAGCACGGGCACCTCGCGCTCGACGAGGGCGCCGCCCGTGATGACGCCGACCGTCGGATGCCCGCTCTGCGCCTCGGCCCCGGGGGCCGACGCGCTGTAGCCGCCGCCGAGCGACACGCCGCCCTGCGCGACCGCGTACACCTGCTGATCGCCGCCGAAGAGCGGCGTCATGACCAGCGTACCGCCGCGCAGCGACTTGGCGTCGCCGATCGACGAGATCTGCACGTCGACGCGGCTTCCGGAGCGCGCGAACGGCGGCAGGGTCGCCGTCACCACGACCGCCGCCGCGTTCTTCACGCGGACCTGGCGGGGATCGATCGTGACCTGGACGCCGCGCCGGCGCAGCATGCTCAGGATGCTCTGCACCGTGAAGATCGACTGCTGACCGTCGCCGGTGCCGTCGAGGCCGACGACCACGCCGTAGCCGGTGAGCTGGTTCCCGCGCACGCCTTCGACGCTCGCGATGTCCTTGATGCGCGCCGCCGCGGCGGGACGCGCCGCGACGAGCCCGGCGACCAGCGCCACGAGGACCGAGATGTGGACGCGGCGACGCATCAGAATGGCCACACGACGTCGAGCAGCCAGTACCCCCAGCCCGGGCTCTGCTTCACGCCGAGCGTCCCGACGCCGTAGTAGTCGACGCGCGCGTCGGCGAGGCGGGTCGACAACACCTGGTTCTGCGAGTCGATGTCCTCGGGGCGGACCCAGCCCTGGACGACGATGTGCTGGTCCTCCTTGTTGACCGACACGATCTTGTCCCCCTGCACCCACAGATTCCCGTTCGGCGACACCGCCTTCACGACCGCGGTCATGCGCGCTTTGAGCCGGCCCTTGCGGTTCGTCGATCCCTCGCCGTCGAAGGTGCGCGCCGTCGACGCCTTGATGAGCTGCGTCGGATCGATGCTCGGGTTGTTCTCCTGCAGCGCCTGGGGAAACCCGAAGAACTGCTCGAAGTTCGCGAAGACCTCGCTCTCCGTGGAGGTCGAGGTCTCGGCCTCCTTGGAGCCGTCGGCGTCCTCCGTGATGACGATCGTGAGGAGATCGCCCGCGAACCGCGCCTTCACGTCGGCGAACAGATAGTTCGCGCTCACCTCGTCGCGCCAGAGCGAGCCGGTCGTCCGTTGCAGCGGCGACGGCACCGCCGGGGGCGGCGGCTCGGTCGGGAGCGGATCCCTCTTGAGGTACATCTGCACGCAGCCGCTCGCGAGGCATGCCGTGGCCGCGGCCAGCGCGGCCGCCGCACGGCGGCCCCACGCCGCCCGTCGAGCGACGCGCCGCTCAGCGTACGACCAGGACGACGCCATGCTCGATCACCTTTCCCGCCACCGTCTGCCTCGACGCGCGATTCATCACCTTGATGCCGGCGCCGACGGCGCCCGGCTCGAGCGCCTCGCCGGCGACCGTCAGCTTCATCGCCGCGGTCTCCACGATCATCGTCACCAGATCGCCCTTCTTCACCACGACCGGCGGCGCGAGCGCCGTCCGCGGCAGGGGTGCGTCGGCGGCGAGCGCCACCTTCGTCTCCATCCCGATCGCCTCCTCCACCTCGGTGAGCGCGTCGTCCGGCACGTCGTGCCGGTCGCGCTCGACGACCGCGAGGTCGCCCGGGCCGAGCACCGTGCCGCGCGGCAGCGGCTGCTTGGCCACGACCACGCTCCCGCGCGCGTCGGTGCGCGCCGTCACCGGCACGGTCGCCAGCACGGCCCCGTCGTTCACGAGCTGCACGTCGAAGCGTCGGCGCCCCGCGCGCCCGTGCGACGAGGTCGACACCCGCGCCTCGTAGCCCCCGGCCGGAATGCGCACCGGCCCCGCGACCTCGAGGTCGCGGATCGTCTCGCCGGCCGGCAGCGCGTCGCGCGCGACGTTCATCACCGCCGTGCGGATCTCGTCGACGCTCACCTCGCGCGCCTCGCGCTCGACGCGCACCGTGGCGGGAATGACGTAGCGCGTGGCGCTGGCGTCCATGCCGGCCTCTTCGAGCCGGCGCAGGATCGCCTCGCCGTCGAGGCGGCGCGGCGCGCTCGCCGTCGGCGCCGGGCCGAGATCGACGTCCGCGAGCGCGACGGCGCCGCCCTCGAGCGCGGCCAGATCCGCGAGCTTGATGGTCGGGCCGGACACGACCGCGGTGCGCTTCACCGTGATCCGCCCCGGCTCGCCGCCGCGCGCCACGCCGGGAGCGATCACGGCGAGCCCGAGCAGGAGCCCGCCGGTGGCGATCGCCGCCCTGTGCCTCAGCCGCGCCGTCACGATCACCGTCCGATCGACGCCGCGGTCCGCAGCATCTCGTCGGCGGCCGAGATGGCGCGCGAGTTGATCTCGTAGGCGCGCTGACCGGAGATCATCGCCACGAGCTCCTCCACGACGCTCACGTTCGAGCCTTCGAGGAAGCCCTGCGTCAGCTGGCCGAGGCCGTCCTGGCCGGGCGTGCCGAGCTGGGGCGGACCGGAGCTGTCGGTTTCCTTGAAGATGTTGGCGCCTTCGGCGCGCAGACCGGACGGATTCGCGAAGCGCGCGGTCTGGATCTGGCCGACCTGGCTCGGCGCCGACTGCCCGGCGAGCGTCACGCTCACGGTGCCGTCGTCGCCGACCGCGATCGACTCGGCGCCGTCCGGGATGTTGATCTGCGGCGAGAGCGGGTCGCCCGACGACGTCACGACCGAACCCGTCGAGTCGAGCTTGAACGCGCCGGCGCGGGTGAAGGCGGTGGCGCCGTCGGGCAGCGTCACCTGGAAGTAGCCGTCGCCGCCGATCGCCACGTCGAGCGGATTGGTCGTCTGATTGAAGTCGCCCTGCGCGTTGATCCGCTGCACGGCGGCCGGCCGCACGCCGAGGCCGACCTGGATGCCGGTCGACGTCTGCGTGGTGCTGGTGGCCGGACCGCCCGGCTCGCGCGAGGTCTGGTACAGCAGGTCCTGGAAGTCCGCCCGGCTCTTCTTGAAGCCGCTCGTGCTGACGTTCGCGAGATTGTTCGCGATGACGTCGATGTTGAGCTGCTGGGCTTCGAGGCCCGTGGCAGCGGTGTAGAGCGCTCGGATCATGCTCGCCTCTCCCTCGCCCGCGCCCCTAGACGCGGCCCACGTCGTTGATCGCCTTCGACGTCATCTGGTCGAGCCGCTCGGCGGCCCGCATGTAGGTCTCGAATCCCCGCACCGTCTCGATCATCGCGACCAGCCCCTCGACCGGCGACAGGTTCGCGCTCTCGGTGGCGCCCTGGACGATCTGCACGCTGCCGCGCGCCGCGTCCGTGAGCGCCAGGTCGCCTGCCGCGAAGCGCGTGCCGCTCTCGCGCACGAGCTTCCCGGGGTTCTCGACGGTGACGATGCGCAGCTGTCCGACGCTCTGGTCGCCGGCGCGCACGCTGCCGTCGGCGCCGAACACGACGGGCCCCTTCGGGATGCTGATGTCGCCGCTCGTCCCCTGCACCCGGCTGCCGTCGCTCGTCGCGAGGTAGCCCGCGGCATCGATCGCGAAGTCGCCGCTGCGCGTGAGCCGGTCGCCGCGCTCGGTCTTCACGACGAAGAAGCCCTCGCCCGCGAGGGCCACGTCGAGCGGGTTGCCGCTCTTGTTGATCGAGCCCTGACCGAAGTCGGTCTCCACCCAGTCGCGGGTGACCGGTGTCGGCACCGCCGTCGGCGGCGGCACGACATCGCCCGCCCTCTCCGCGCGTTGCAGCACGCGCTCGGCCTTGAATCCGACGGTGTTGGCGTTCGCGAGGTTGTTGGCGAGCGCGTCGAGCCGCGTCTGCGCCGCCAGGCTGCCCGACATCGCCGAGAAGATTCCCGCGTCCATTCATGCCCCTCGCGTCGTCGGAAACGAGCAACGCCCGTGCCAGGCGCCGGACGCACGGTCCGCCGCGGCAGCCGTTGCCGACCGGCAGAATCTTCCGGGCCGCTCTTGCCGCCCGTCCTCACGCATGCGCGCCGGCCTCCGGCGTCACCGTCCGCCGGCGCGCCGCGCGCGCCGCCTTGAGGCCGATCACGAGCCGCACCTCCGCGGGCGCGACCCCGACCCGACGCGCGATCTCCTCCACCGCCGTGCCGGCTTCCGCGAGCACCTCGATGCGTTCCGCGGTCTCCTCGGTGTCGCCCGCGGCCGCCGGCGCCGCGACCGGCGCCGCCGACCCCGTGGCGGGCGCCGCACGCACGGCCGCGTCCCGGCGCTCGCCGCGCGCCGCGCGCGCCGCCCCGGGCTCGACGCCCCCGAACGCCTCCTGCGCCTCCCCGAGGAGCGCCCGCAGGCGCGCCTCGCGACCCGCGAGCTTCTCGTCGAGATCGCGCGCGAGCCCTTCACTCTGCGCCACGAGCGCGCGCAGCTCGTCGAAAATCACCTGCAGGCGCGCCTCGCGTTCCCGCCACGCGGCGCCGGGATCGCGCCCGAGGCGCCAGAGCAGCGCTCCCAGGAGGACGACGACCGCACCGTCCAGACCCGGACCCACCCACGTCACGACCGTCTCCATCATCGTTCCTCCGCCGCGGCGCCGTCCGCCGCGCCGCCGAAGTGCTCGTGCAGGAGCCCGCGCAGCCGCAGCAGCGCCTGGGCGTGGAGCTGCGAGACACGCGACTCGGTGAGCCCGAGGACCGCGCCCGCCTCCTTCATGGTGATGCCCTCGTGGTAGTAGAGCGCGATCACCGTCCGCTCCTTCTCGGGCAGGGTCGTGATCGCCTCCGCCACGAGGTCGGCGCGCTCGCGCGACAGCATCGCCTGCATCGGATCGGTGCCGTCGCCGTCGAGGAGCTTCTCGATCTGCCAGCGGTCCGGTCCCGCGTCGACGCCGAGGTCCTCCAAGCTGAAGAGCGACATCTGTCCCACCTCGGACAACAGCGCGTGGAGCTCCGGCAGCGACAGGCCGAGCGCGTCGGCGACCTCCTCCTCGGTCGCGGGCCGGCCGAGCTGCCCCTCGAGCTTGTGGTACGTCTTCTCGAGGACGCTCGCCTTCTGGCGCACGCTCCGCGACACCCAGTCCATGCCGCGCAGGCGGTCGAGGATCGCTCCGCGGATGCGGAACTGGGCGTAGGTCGCGAAGGCCGCCTGCTTCGTCGGGTCGTACTTCTTCATGGCGTCGAGGAGGCCCTCGATGCCCCAGCTCACCATCTCGTCGAGCTCCACCTGCGGAGGCTTGCGCACGGCGAGCCGCTGCACCAGCCAGCGCACGAGCGGCAGGTAGGCGCGCACCGCCTCGTCGGACGGCGGCGTCCCGTCGGCGTGCGCGGGCGGCGCGACGCGGGGACGCGGCGCCGACCGCGATGTGCCTGCGACCGTCGGCATCGTCAGCGCGCGGCTCCCATCGCCGGTCGCCCCCCGTCGGACGCGAGCAGGCGGCGAAAGAAGAACTGCAATCCGCCCTTCGCCTTGGCATGCGCCGGCGTCGCGCAGAGGCGCTCGGCGAGCCCGTCGATCGCGCGCGTCGCCGGCGTCGCCGGGGCGTGGTCGACCACCGCCTGCTGGCGCCGCACCGCCTCGGGCACCTCGCTGTCCCACGGCACCCAGCCCGCGAAGCGCAGGCTGACGTGCAGGAAACGCTCGGTCACGCGCGTCAGCTGCGTGAAGGTCTTGCGGGCCTCGAGCTCGCTCCGCGCCATGTTCACGAGCACGGCGAAGCTGTCCTCCGCGTAGCGCGTCGCCAGGATCTTGATGAGCGCGTAGGCGTCGGTGAGCGCGGTCGGCTCGGGCGTCACCACGACCAGGGTCTCCTGCGCCGCCGTCGCGAAGAACGTGACGTTCGCCGAGATCCCGGCGCCGGTGTCGATGAGCAGCACGTCGAACTTCCCGTCGAGGCTGTCGACCTGCTCGAGGAGCGTCAGGCGCTGGCCGTCGGACAGCTGCGTGAGATCCTCGTATCCGCTCGACGCCGGCACGATGAGGATCCCCGACGGTCCGTCGACGAGCACGTCGCGGATCGCGCACTCGCCGCGCAGCACCTGGCGGAGGGTGGCGTGCGGGTTCAGGCCGAGCAGCGTGTCGAGGTTCGCGAGGCCGAGATCGGCGTCGATCACCACCACGCGCTTGCCGCGCCGCTGGAGCGCGATCGCGAGATTGGCGACCACGTTCGTCTTGCCGACCCCGCCCTTGCCGCTCGCGACCGCGATCACCTGCATCCCCGTGTCCCCGTCCGCCGCTTCCATCGTCACGCCTTCCCCCTGCTCCACGATCGTCCTCCGTCCGTCAGGCCGCACTGAGCCACGCGGCGACCGCCCGCCCGTCCGCCGTCACGAGGTCGTCGGGCACCCGCGTGCCCGTCCCGAGCCAATCGAGCGGCACGCCGACCTCGGCGAGCCACCCGCACGCCGTGCCGAGCCCGCCCCCTTCGTCCACCTTCGTCACCACGGCCGTCGCCGGCTCGAGCGCCGCGAGCCGTCGCCACGCGGCGCGCAGCGCCGGCTCCGACGTGCCGGCCGCGACGACCGCCGCCGTCACGACGCCCGTCCGCACCGGCGCGAGCAGGCGCGCCACCTCGGCGGCGCTCTCCTCGTCGCCGGCGAGACCCGCCGTGTCGACGTACACGACGTCGCAGCGCTCGAAGCCGGCGAGGGCGCGGACCAGCTCGTCGGCGCCCGTCGCCGAGGCCGCCGGCACGCCGAGGAGACGCGCGTAGCGGCCGAGCTGCTCCGCCGCGCCGATCCGCCGCGTATCCGCCACGACGAGCCCGACCGACGCGCCGCGCGCGACGGCGCGCGCGGCGCGCTTCGCGATGGTCGTCGTCTTGCCGGCCCCGGTCGGGCCGACGAAGGCCGTGACGGATGGCTCCGGCGCCCCCGGCACCGCCACCAGGAGGTGCCGCTCGATGCTGGCGGCGAGGGCCGCCGCCGCCGGCACGCCCTCCGCCCGCAGCCGCGCGAAGCTCCGGGCCACGGTCTCCGCCAGCACGGGCGCCGTGCCCTGGAGCGCCAACCGCTCCGCGATCTCCTGCGCCTCCTCGTCGAGCCCGCCGACCACGCCGCGTCCGGGCCGCAACGCCCGGTCTACCCGCGCGACCCGGCTCGCGAGCGCGCCGAGCTCGCGCCGGAGGGCGGCGAGCGCCGCATCCCCCGCCGAGTGCGGCGCCGCCGGCGCCTCCGCGCCCACCGCCGGATCGAGGTCGACGGCCGCCGTGATCTCGACGCCGCCGTCCGGGAGCGGACGGGTGGCGAGGATCACCGCCTCGGGGCCGAGCGCCGCCTTCAGCGCGGCGAGCGCCTCGCGCGACGAGGACGCCGTGAATCGCCGGAGGCGCATCAGGCGGCCGCCCCCGCCGGCGCGACCGTGGCGGTCGCGGTGGGACGCGGCACCTGGAGCCGCGCCGCCGACTCGTGCTCGTCGTCCAAGCTCACGACGCCGAGCGAATGGATCTTCACGTTGGCCGGGATCTCGCCCGGCGCCACGACGGAGAGGCTCGGCAGGAACCGCTCCGCGAGCCGCCGGAGATGGCCGCGCACGTTGGTCGAGCAGAGCACGAGCGGCTGGTGCCCGTGGAGCGCGAACTGCTCCGCCCACGTCGCGAGCTTCCCGAGCAGCCGCTGCGCCGTCGCCGGCTCGAGCGCGAGATAGGTCCCGTCCTCGTTGCGGTGCACCGATTCGGCGATCGTCCGCTCCAGGCGCGGCGCCAGGGTCACGAGCGGCAGCGTCCGATCGGGCGTGAGGAAGCGGTTCACGATCGCGCGCGACAGCGCGGCGCGCACGTGCTCGGTGAGCTGGTGCGCGTCCTTGGTCTGGGGCGCGTAGTCCGCGAGGGTCTCGATGATCGAGAGGAAGTCGCGGATGCCGACGTGCTCGCGCAGCAGGTTCTGCAGCACCTTCTGCACCTGCCCGAGCGAGAGCTGCTGCGGCACGAGCTCCTCGACGACCTTCGGGTGCGTCTTCGCGAGCGCATCGAGCAGCCCCTGGATCTCCTGTCGCCCCAGCAGCTCGTGGGCGTGGCGGCGGATGATCTCGGTCAGGTGCGTCACCACCACGGTCGCCGCGTCGACGACCGTGTAGCCGGCGAGCTGCGCCTGCTCACGGTCGCCCGCCAGCACCCAGAGCGCGTCGAGTCCGAAGGCCGGCTCCTTGGTCGGCACGCCCCGGAAGCCGGGATCGGCGCCGCCCGGATTGATCGCCAGATACTGCCCGATGCGGATCTCGGCGCGCTGAATCTCGACCCCCTTCAGGAGGATCGCGTACTCGCCGGGCTTGAGCTGCAGGTTGTCGCGGATGTGGACGGGCGGCACCACGAAGCCCATCTCCTCGGCGAGCTGCCGCCGGAGCGTCTTGATGCGCTCGATGAGCTCGCCGCGCTGGGCGGCGTCGACCAGCGGGACGAGCTCGTAGCCGACCTCGAGCTCGAGGAGGTCGAGGGGCGCCGGAACGTCGGACTTCTCCTCCTTCGGCGCGTCGGCGCGCGCCTCGAGCGCCGCGCGGGCGATCTCGGCCGCCTTGTGCTCGCGTCCGGCATAGGAGAGTCCGCCGAGCGCACCCGCGAGCGCCACGAACGGAAGGAACGGTAGGCCAGGCAGGAGCGCCAGCGCCGCGAGGATGCCGCTCACCATCGCGAGCACGCGCGGGTTGAGCAGCATCTGCGACGTGACCTCGCTGCCGAGGTCGGTGCCCGAGGCGGCCCGCGTGACGACGATGCCCGCGGCCGTCGAGATCAGGAGCGCGGGGAGCTGCGACACGAGCCCGTCACCGATGGTGAGGATCGTGTAGATCTCGGCCGCGCTCTTCACGTCGAGGCCGCCCTGCACGACGCCGATGAACAGGCCGCCGACGATGTTGATGCCGGCGATCATGAGGCCGGCGACCGCGTCGCCGCGAACGAACTTCGACGCGCCGTCCATCGCGCCGTAGAAGTCCGCCTCCGCCTCGATCGCCCGCCGGCGCTCGCGCGCCTCGCGCTCGGTGATGCCGCCCGCGTTGAGCTCCGCGTCGACGGCGAGCTGCTTGCCGGGCATGGCGTCCAGGGTGAAGCGGGCCGCGACCTCGGCGATGCGGCCCGCGCCCTTGGTGATGACGACGAAGTTGATGACGACCAGGATCAGGAAGATCACGAAGCCGACGACGTAGCTGCCGCCGACCACGAAGCTGCCGAACGCCTGGATGACGTGTCCGGCCGCCGACGCGCCGTCCTTCCCGTGCAGCAGGATGAGCCGGGTCGAGGCGACGTTCAGCGAGAGCCGCAGCAGCGTCGTGACCAGCAGCACCGACGGGAACGTCGAGAACTCGAGCGGCTTGAGCGTGTACATCGCCACCAGCAGGATGATCAGCGACA
This sequence comes from Deltaproteobacteria bacterium, assembly GCA_020848745.1. Taxonomy (NCBI): domain Bacteria; kingdom Pseudomonadati; phylum Myxococcota; class Myxococcia; species Deltaproteobacteria bacterium. The sequence goes on from JADLHM010000059.1 coordinate 54,619, forward strand.
CCGCGATGTTCACCGTGAGCAGCAGGTCGAGCAGCATCGTCGGCAGCGGGATGATCATGACGATCACCACCACCACGAACGTGAGCGGGATCACGAGCTCGCCGCCGGCGAGCACGCGCCCCATGAAGCCCTGCGCGGCCGGCTGCTGGGGGGCCGCCGCCATCAGCCGACGCCTTCGCCGGCCACGCGGCGCTGCCTCAGGCCGTAGACGTAGGCCAGGATCTCCGCGATCGCGCGGTACAGCGTGACCGGGATCTCGCCGCCGACCGGCACGCTGCGGAAGAGCGCGCGGGCGAGCGAGCGGCGCTCCATGATCGGCACGCCGTGCTGGCGGGCGACCTCCTTGATCCGCTGCGCCATGCCCTCGGCGCCCTTGGCGACGACCTTCGGCGCGCCCATCTGCCCCGGCAGGTACTTGAGCGCGACCGCCAGGTGGACGGGATTGGTGATCACCACGTCGGCCGTCGGCACGTCGGCGACGCTGCGCGCCTTCACGATCTCCTGGTAGGCGCGCTTCAGGCGGCCCTTGATCTTGGGATCGCCTTCCGCCTGCCGCGTCTCGTCCTTGACCTCGCTCCGGGTCATGCGGAGGCTCTGGTGGTGCTGGCGGCGCTGCCAGGCGTAGTCGGCGGCGGCGAGCACCACCAGGATGCCGGTCGCCCAGCCGACCAGCCGCGCCATCTCGAGACCCACGATCGACAGGATCTCGCGGGGCGCCGCCCCCGAAAGCGCCACGATCTTGCCCTCGGCCGCGCGGATCAGCTTCCACGCGAGCCAGCCGATCAGGGCGATCTTCACGATCGCCTTCGCGAGGTCGAAGAACCCCTTGGACGAGACGATGCGTTGGAAGCCGCTCGCGGGCGAGATCTTGCTCGCGTCCGGCAGGAGCCGCTTGCCGTGGAGCTGGAACCCGATCTGCGCGACCGTCGCCGCGACACCCGCGAGCGCGGTCGCCGTCAGGATCGGAATCACCACCGCCGTGACGTCCTGCAGCATGCCGTGCAGCAGGTCGCCGAGCTGCGCCGGGGTCAGATCGAGCTTGGTCACCGCGACGAGGCTCCGGCGCATCGCCTCGCGCAGGCTCCCGATCGCCGCGTCGCCGCTCTGCCAGGCGGCGAGCAACGCCGCGAGCAGCACCGTCGCCGCGGTGATCTCGGCGGACTGCGGGATGCGCCCGTCGGCGCGCGCCTCCTCACGGCGTTTGGGTGTGGGCTCTTCGGTGCGATTCGCGGCGTCCTCGGCCATGGCCGCGCCCGCCTATCCGAGCGCCCGCACGAGGTGCGCGAGCGAGCCCTGGATCTCGCCGAAGCTCGCTTCCAGCAATCGCACCGTGAAGGGCTGCGACGCCGCGAGCACGAAGAGCCCGGCCGCGACGTTCAGTGGAAAGCCGACGATGAAGACGTTCAGCTGCGGAATGAGCTTGGCGAGCACGCCCATCGCCGCGTTCACCAGGAGGAGGAGCACGAGGACCGGCGCCGCGATCTTGAGCGCGACCACGAAGAGCCCGCCCGCGAGGTCCATGACGATGCCGAAGCCCGCCGCCGCCGGCAGCCCGCCGCCGAGCGGCAGCACCGTGAAGCTGTCCGCGACCGCACGGATCAACACGTGGTGGCCGTCGATCGAGAGGAAGAGGAGGAGCGCCACCAGGTTCTGCCATTGGGCGAGCGAGGTGATGTGCTCCTGGGTCTGCGGGTCGATCAGGTTGGCGAGCCCGATGCCCATCTGGATGCCGGCGAGCTGCCCCGCCATCTGCACCGCCCCGAAGGTGAGCTGGGCGACGAGGCCGAGGACGAAGCCGATCATCGTCTCGAACGCGAGCATGCCGAGGACGACCGCCGCCCCCGCGTCGGCGGCGAGCGCCGGCGGCGTGTGTCCGAGGATCGGCATCATCGCCAGAGTCACGAAGAACACCATGGCGGCCCGCACGCGCAGCGGCGCGGTCCGGGAGGCGAAGATCGGCGCCATGAGGAAGAGACCCGCGACCCGCGCGAGCGCGAGCACCAGCACCACGACGCGGTCCTGGCCGAGCGAGAGGAGGTCGCCGACGACGCCCATGGCTCAGCGCACCAGTCCCGGAACCGCCTCGAAGAGCGCGATCGTGTAGTTGAGCATCTTCTGGAGCATCCACGGCCCGAAGAGCACGAGCGCCAGGATGGTCGCGCCGATCTTCGGAATGAACGTGAGCGTCATCTCGTGGATCTGGGTCAGCGCCTGGAAGACGGCGACGACGAGGCCCGCCACGAGCCCGAACACGAGCACCGGCCCCGAGAGGATCAGGCTCATCTCGAGCGCGTTCCGCCCGAGCTGGAGCACGGTCTCCTGGGTCACTGGAAGCTCCGTACGAGAGAGCTGATGAGCAGGTTCCAGCCGTCCACCAGCACGAAGATCATCAGCTTGAACGGCAGCGAGATCAGGACCGGCGGCAGCGTGATCATGCCCATCGACGTCAGGATCGACGCGACGACCATGTCGAGCACGAGGAACGGGATGTAGATCATGAAGCTGATCGTGAACGCGGTCTTGAGCTCGGAGATCATGAACGCCGGCACCACCACCTCGGGTGGGACGTCGGCGGGCGTCTCGGGCCGCGGCCGGCCGCTGATGCCGAGGAAGAGCGCCAGGTCCTTCTCGCGCGTCTGCCGCAGCATGAAGGCGCGGAGCGGCTGGAAGCCGCGCTCGAGCGTGTCCATCGCCGCCGCGTCCTCCTTCAGGTACGGCTGCACGGCGTGCTCGTTCACCTCCCGGATGGTCGGCATCATCACGAAGAAGGTGAGGAAGAGCGCGAGCGCGACGATCACCTGATTGGGAGGCATCTGTTGCGTGCCGACCGCCTGGCGCATGAAGGCGAGCACGATCACGATGCGCACGAAGGCCGTCACGCCGATCATGATCGCCGGGGCGAACGAGAGCAGCGTGAAGAGCACCAGGAGCTGCAGGCTCGTGGAGAGCCCGTCCTGCGCGTTGCCGCCCACCTCGAGTGAGAGCGCGGGCGCCGCCAGCGCCGCGGCTGGCCACAGGGCGGCGCCGACGCCCAGGGCGACCCCCGCCAGCCGCCGATACGGCCCCATCTGCGACTCCGTCACCGTCGGGCTCCGGCGGGAAGCGCGACGACCGTACCGCTCGCGGGCGCCTTCGCTTCGCCCGGCAATTGGCTCAGCAGCGAAACTGCGTCGTCCGTCAGGCCCAAGAGGAAGCGTTGCGCTTCCACCTCCACCACCGCGACCGCCTTCTTGCCGCCGAGCGAGCGCATGGCGACGACGCGGATCGGGTTCGCGGCGGTCGGCAGGAGGCCGCGGCCCTTGAGCCACCAGTGTACGAGCGTCGCCGCGGCCGTCAGCAGGAGGACGGCGGCGATCACGGGCCAGGCGATCTCGGGCGATCCCGATGGCGTGAGGGGACTCATCGCATCCGCTCGACCCGCTCGCTCTGGCTCACGATCTCGGTGAGGCGGACGCCGAACTTGTCGTTCACCATGACGGCCTCGCCGCGCGCGACCGCCCGGCCGTTGATGAGCACGTCGAGCGGCTCGCCGGCGAGCTTCGCGAGCTCGATCACCGACCCGGCCGTCAGCGACAGCAGCTGCCGCACCGGCATCCGCACGCGGCCGAGCTCGACGCTCACCCCGAGCGGCACGTCGAGGATGAGCTCGAGATTGCCGTTCTCGACCTCCCCCGCCGCCTGCGCCACCACCTGTCCTTCGTCCGCCATCGCTCCGCTCCTTCTCTCCGCTCCGCCGCCTCAGGCCGCCTTCGCGACCACGCGGACGGCGTTGTTGCCCCGACTCACCCCCGGCACGCCGGTGAGCAATCGGATGCCTTCCACCGACACCGCGAGCGGGTCGTCGGCCCGGGTCTCGATCGTGACGAGGTCCCCCACCTTGAGGCGCAGGATCTCGCGCGCGGTGAGATCGGCGATGCCGAGCTCCACGCTCATCGTGACGTCGGTCGCCTCGATCACCGTCCGCAGCGCCGCGAGCCAGGTCGCGTCCGGCCCGCGCTCCGCCGCTTCCGGCTCGCCGAGCTTCGTGCGGATCGGCTCCAGCATCGCGAACGGAATCGCGAACGTGAGCGGCGTCGGCCCGCTGCCGAGATCGCAATGGAACGGCAGCAGGAGGATCTGGTCGGTCGGCGCGCAGATCGCGACCGAGATCGGGTTGGTCTCCGAGCGCGTGAACGCGCAGGCGATCGGATGGACCGAGGCCAGCGCGTCGGCGAAGTCCGCGAGCGCCAGCGCGACGACCCGCTGCACGGTCTGCATCTCGATCGCCGAGCACTCGCGGCGCGCCCCGCTCGTCGGCACGCGCCCGAGCCCGCCGAACACCTTGTCCACCAGGCCGTAGGCGAGGTTCGACGAGACGACGACCAGCGCCTGCCCGCGCAGCGGCGCCATCGTGAAGAGGTGGAGATTGGCGGGCGTCTCCAGTCGGTTCCGGAAGGTCGCGAACTTGATGAGCTCGAGCGGCTTCGCCTCCACCTCGGGCGGCGTGCCGAGCACCCCCGCGAGCGAGGGCTTCAGGCGGCGCACCAGGCGCTCGCGCACGAGGTCGAGCGCCTGGAAGCGGCGACCGACGATGCGCTCCTCGCCGAGGAGGTCGTAGTCCCGCGTCGTGCCGGGCTCGGGAACCGCCTCTTCGGCGGGCACGTCGCCGTCGGCGAGGCCGCGGAGCAACGCGCTCACTTCGTCCTGGGAGAGGGTCTCGCTCATGCCGGTCGTGGCTCCGTCGTCGGGCGCGCGCTCACTGGACGATGAACTCGGTGAAGTAGACGGCCTTCACCAGATCGCGGTCGAGCACCTGGTTCACCCGGGCGATGATCTCCTCGCGGAGCTGCTGCTTGCCCTCGGGCGTGCGGATATCGTCGAAGGTCTTGCTGGTGAAGAGCGTCAGCAGGAGGTCGCGAGTCTGCGGCAGACGGGCCTGCATCGCCGGCGGGATCTCGGCGTTGCCGAAGTCGATCTGAAAGGTGGCCTTCAGGTAGCGCCGCCCGCCGTCGTCGGCGAGGTTGGCGATGAACGGATCGAGCGAGAGGAGGCTGCCCTTCCCCGCTCCGGCGCCGCCATGGCCCGCCGCGGCCGGCTCGCCATGGCCGTCACCCCCGTGGCCCCCCTCCTCGACGGCCGCGGTCGCCTCGGCGTGCTTCGGCGCGCCGCCCGCGAACGGACCGATCCCGAGGTACCAGAGCGCGGCGACGGCGCCCGCGAGCACCACGACCCCGCTCCCGATCATCGGGACGAGCTTCGACTTCTTCTTCTCCGCTCCTTCGGCTGGCTTCTCGGCTTCTTCCGACATGGGCGCTCCTTGCGATGTGACGGTCCGCTTGCCGCCTCCGGGACAGACCCGGAGTCGCGGACCGAAATTGCAAGGCCCATGCCCCGCCCGTGCCGCCGCGGAGAACGCGGAACAGCACGCCGCATCGAGGGTTTTCGTGGAGCGCCGGCGCCCGCGGCTCCGGCGGGGTCAGATTTCTGGCGAGCGCCGTGTCGGGGAAGCCGTCATGGGGCGCGGCCGACCGGACGCCGACTGGCGGCGCGTACCGCCCCGTGGACGGACGAAAGCGGGGCGCGCACCGCGGGAGGGCTCCGGGCGGTCCGCGCCCCGGCCGAGCGTCCGGCGGGTTTACCGGACGATGTTGATGAGGTCGTTCAGGAGGGTGTCGCTCGACGTGATGACGCGGGCGTTCGCCTGGAAGCTCCGCTGGGTCGAGATGAGGTCGATGAACTCCTGCGCGATGGCGACGTTCGAGAGCTCGACGGCGCCCGCCACGATCGCGCCGAGTCCGCCGGATCCCGGGGTGCCGATCGCGGGCGAGCCCGAGTCGACGGACTCGCGATAGAGCCCGTTGCCGAGCGGCGTGAGCGCGTCGGGCGCGGTGAAGTTGGCGAGCGCCAGCTGGAAGAGCGGACGGGTCTGGCCGTTGTCGAAGACGCCGGTCACGATGCCCGCCTCGCTGAACTCGAGCGAGAGCAGCTGACCCGCGCCGTAGCCGTTCTGCGACTGGAAGCCGACGGCGGAAGGCCCGGCGAACTGGGTGATGCCGTCGATGCCCTGGCCGGGATTGGCGACCGGGTCGGTGTTCGGCGTCCCGAAATCGAGGTCGATCGTCTGCGCCGATGCGCCCGTGAACGTCACGCTGACGGTCGCCGGCGACGGCGCAGAGTTCAGCGAGCCGTCCGGGTTGAACACGAGCTGGCCGTTGCCGAGCGCGCTCAGCTCGCCCGCAGTACCGCCCGTGTCCCCGGCGTCGACCCCGACGTTGTAGTCCCAGGTGTTCGCGCCCGTCCGGGTGAAGAACAGGTTCAGCGTGTGCTTCGCGCCGAGCGAGTCGAACACGTTGATCGACGTCGTGAAGTTCGAGGTCGCGTAGGCGGTGTCGAAGGTCGTGCCGTCGAAGCCGCTCGGAATCAGCTCGACGTCGGCGCGCAGATTCGCCTTCATCTCGATCGCGGTGGTGGGCACCGGCTGGCTGCTGGAGCCGGTCACGGTGATGTTGGTCGGCGCCCCGACGGGCGCCTCGAGGGCGTTCAGCGCAAACCCCTGCACCGGCAGTCCCTGGCTGGTGACGAGGTTGCCGTCCGAGTCGAGCCGGAAGTTGCCGGCGCGCGTGAAGAGGTTGCCGTCGCGGGTGCCGACCACGAAGAAGCCGTTGCCCTCGATGGCGAGGTCGGTCGGCCGGCCGGTGCTCTCGATGTTGCCCTGCGTGAACGAGGCGCTGATGCGCCCGATGCGGGTGCCGAGGCCGATCTTGCCCGCGCTGCCGCCGCCGCCCTGCGCCGACAGCAGATCGGCGAAGTCGGTGCGACTGCCCTTGAAACCGATGGTGTTGACGTTCGCGATGTTGTTGCCGATCACGCTGAGCGCGGCGCCCGTCGCGACGAGACCGCTGCGTGCCGTACCGAGTGCTCCGAAAATGGCCATGACTTCTCCTTCCCTACTCCGTCGCTGCTTCCTGGATTTCCGTGACGTCCGCGAGCACGAGCCTGCGCTCCCCGAGGAGGAGCGTCGGCGCGCTGCCGGTGAGGTCGACGCCGGTGACCTTGCCGGTGACGAACGTGGCGATCTGCCGCGGCGCGCCGCCGGCCGGATCGGCCTGCGACAGCACCACCGCGTAGCTGCCGTCGTCGAGGCGCGGCGCGCCGCTCACCGCCGAGAGGTCGAACGTCTGCGTGCCCGCGCCAAGCCCCTGGAGGTCGACCGCCGCGACCTGCCGGCCGCTCGCGTCCACGATCTTCGCCTGCACGGTGCCGCCGCTCTGGAGCGTGAAGTCGAGCGTCGTCGCGACGCCGTCCTGCACCGCGATGCCCGCGCTCGGCCCCGTCACCTCGCGGCCGATGAAGCCGACCGCGTCGAACTTGCCGACCCTGTCGCCACCGAGCCCGGCGAGCTTGTCGTTGATCTGCGTCAGCTGCTCGAGGCTCGAGAACTGCGCGAGCTGCGCCGAGAAGTTGGCGCTGTCGAGGGGGTTCAGCGGGTCCTGGTTCTGCAGCTGCGCGATCAGGAGCTTCATGAACTCCGCCTGGTTCACGACGTCGTTCTCGCGTCCCCTGGACGCGCTCGCGCCGGACGTGCCGCTCGCACCGCTCGCGCCGCCCGTACCGCTCGCGCCGCCCGTGCCGCTCGCGCCGCTGCTCGCCGTGCTGCCGGTGTTGGCAGTCGCCTTCGACGCGATCGACGAGATGAGGCCGTACGCCGAGGTCGCGGCCGAGATCGCCAGGGAGGGAGGGATCATCGCCTCAGACCCTCACGCTCACGCGCCCGTTCGCGAGCGACGCGGCCGTGGCGTCGGCGTCCGCCGGCGCGGTGGTGGTGACGGTCGCCGACGGCGGCCCGCCCGGCGCGCCGCCGCCCCGACCCTGGTCCTCCGAGCGGGCGAAGCTCGCCGCCCCGCCGCCCGACCCGACATCGACCGAAAAGTCGGAGAGGCGGAGATCGCTCCGCTGCAGCGCCTCGTGCAGGACCTGCTGCTGGCTCGTGAGGAGCGCGCGCGTCGACTCGTGCTCGGCCACGATCACCGCTCGCACGCCGTCGCCCTGCACGTGCAGGCGGACGTCGATGTGACCGAGGCCTTCGGGCTCGAGTTGGAGGCGGATCTCGCCGCCGCCGCGAACGGCCGACAGCCGGACCGCGTCGGCGACACGCTCGCCCCAGCGCGGCTCGATCCCACCGGGATGGTGCGCGGCGTGCTCCGCGCGCGCGACGCCGGTGTCGTGACTGGTCGCCGGCGTCGAGCCGACCGCGGTGGTCGTCACCGTCGACGCGGATCCGCCGTCGGCCGGCTGGACGGAGAGCGTCGTCGCGACCTCGGGGACGGCCGGCGCCCCCGCCGACGATGCCGCTTGCGGCGTCGCTTTCTCGTGCACGACCGTCGCGCCGTGGCGATCCGACGAGCCGAGATCGAGTCCCTGGTGCTCGGGCGCGCCGCTCGCGAAGGACGACGCCTGCGCGTGCGCGATCCCCGCCCCGGCGCCGTGCTCGGCCGGCGCGCCGGCGGTCGGCTTTCCGGCGGGCGGCGCATCCCCGGCGCGCGAAAGCCGCGGCACGCCCGCGTGCGCCCGATCGGCGATCGCCGCCGAGGCCGGCGCCGTGTCGATCGCCGTCGTCGCCGAACCGTCGCCGAGCGGCGCAGCGTCCTTGTCCGCGTCCGCCTCTGCCGCCTCGACGGCCGTGGCCGCGACGGCCTCCACCTGCGGCGCGGAGTCCGCGGACATCGAGCCTGCCGCCGCGACGGTTACGGTCGCAGACCCGGCCGTCGCGAGCGTCGCGGCGATCGCGCCGCCGCTCGCCTGCCCGCCGGACGCGAGCACTGCCGCGGCGTCGCTCACCGCACCGGTCGCGCTCACCGCCGCGCCGTTCGCCGCGCCTCCGTCCGCCATCGCGCTCGCCGTGGCCACGGTCCCCGCCGGCGTCGCGCCGAGGGAGAGCGCCGCCGCCAGCGCGAGGTCGATCGTCCCCGTCGCGCCGCCGCCCGCGTCGGTCCCCCCGCCGTCCGCGTCGCCGGCGGCGAGCGGCTCCTCCCCGAGGTCGTCGCCGGCGAGCGCCGCTTCGAGCGTCGCCGGAAACGCGGACGCGGCCGTCGCGTTCCCTCCGAGCAGGAGCGCCAGGAGATCGGCGTCTCCACCGGTCGCCGCGGCCCCCGTCGTCTGCTCCGGTCCTCCGCCCCTGACGCGTGTGAGCTCCATGTCGAGGGAGCGCTTCAGCAATGGCGGTGCCAGCAACGAAGGGCCTCGGCTTTCGCGCACCGCGCAGGTCGCCGAGGAAGAATCCGCCCCGGGTCTCGGCAGAAACTGCCGCGGGCCGCCGGGTTCGCCCCGTCGGCGGAAGTACGCTCCGCCCCCGGCGCTCCGATGCGAGCTATCGCCGTCGCCGAGGATGCAGCTAGTTGTTCGGGGTGATGGAGGCGCGACGGCGACGATCGCTCCGCTCCGGCGGCCTCGCGCTCCTCCTTTTCCTCCTTGCCACTCCCGACGCTGTCCGCGCGCGCGACCTCGTCGTCGCGGCGACCGGCGAGGCCGCCCTGCAGCAACCGATGGTCGTGCTCGGCATCGGCGACCGCCCGACCGCATCGTCCCGGCCCTCGAAGAATCCGCTCGAAGATCTCGTCGTGGATCTTCCCGCCGTCGCGATCCTCGACACCGGCGCCAGCGGTCACGTCCTGTCCCACGCCAGCGCCACCCGCTTCGGCGTCGAGGCCGAGCCCGGCTCCCGCCACTTCGAGGCCGGCGTGAACGGCGACCATGCGATGGGGGTTTCGCGCGCCCTCACCCTCACCGCGACCGACCTCGAGCCCGACGACGACGACGACGACGCGCCCCGCGGGCGGCGTTCCCGCGCGAGCACGTACCGCCTCGCGTCGCAGCGCTTCCTCTTGAACGACGCGCCCACCGACCCGGGCGCGCTCCTGCTGTCGCCCGGGGCCATGGTCGACGTCGTCGGCATGCCCCTCATCCGCGAGCGCGTCGTCGAGATCATGCCCGGCAGCGGCGACGAGGGCGCGGCGGTCGGCGTCACCGTCCGCCTCCATCCGAGCGCGGCCGGGCTCAGTGTCGACGCCTGGATCCCCCTCGCCCTCACCGACTTCAACCGCCGCGACCCGCGCAACCGCGGCCCCCTGCCCTCGCTCGCCGAGAACCCGCTCGTGGAAGGGATCCGCGTCGAGCGCGGCGCGGACGACGCGGAAGGCGACTGGCTTCTCGACACCGGCGCCGCGTGCAGCATGATCTCGACCGCGATCGGCCGCGCCCTTGGCCTGGTCGACGCCGCCGGCACCCCGACGCGTCGGCCCGAGTTCACCCTCCCCGTCGGCGGCATCGGTGGCGGCCACTCGAATCTCCCCGGCTTCCGCCTCGACCGCCTCGTGATCGTGACGGACGACGGCCGCGATCTCGTCTTCGAGCGTCCCGCCGTCGTCGTCCACGACATCAGCACCACGCTCGACGACGGCACGAAGCTCACCCTCGACGGCATCCTCGGCATGAATCTGCTCCTGCCCTCGGGCACCGGCATGACGATGCTCGGTGCGGCGCGACAGCTCCCGTCGCCGTTCGCGCGCATCGTCATCGACGCGCGCGGCGAGCGACTGGGCGTGAAGCTGCGCTGAGGGGCGGCGTCCCCGCGAGCACGAAGGGCCAGACCCGGCCCCATCGGCAACACGGCGATCTTCAACGCCTCGGGTCTGTGTCTCAACGACGGCGGGAACAGCAAGGCGGGCTACGCCACCAACGTCGTCAACGACAACAACGGCGGCAACGCCAACCCGCAGCTCTATGGGGGCGTGCAGATCGGGCCGAACGTCTGCGGCGGCGATACCGTGTGCCCGTAGACCGACGCGCGCCGGCCCGCCGAGCGTGATCGGGTCGGCACCACCGCGACCGACGCCGAGTATCCGTTGCCCGCGACCTGCCGTGCCGCATGAAATCGCGGCATGGCGAGCCTCACGCTCTCTCGCACGGGCGTGCCCATTCGCCTCGGCGACGAACGTCGGGCGCACATCGTAGCGGGGCATCCCGAGCTTTCAGGAATGCGGCTCGCCGTCCTGCGCGCCGTCTCGACGGCCGATCGGGTCGTCGCGGCCACGGACGGCGCCGCGATGGCCATCCGCTACGTGGCGCCCCGAAAGACCCTCGTGGTAGTGTACCGCGAGCTCGGGACGACGGACGGGTTCGTGATCACGGCATTCCTGACGTCGCGGTTCCCCGCGCTCGAACGACGCGTACAGCTATGGCCCCGAACGAATTGAACGCCTACCTCGATCTCGTTCCGCTGCTCGTGCGCTCGCCGCACGGTGTCTTCTCGTCCTCCTACGACGCCGAGGCGGACGTGCTCTACATCACGCTGAAAGACGGGGCCGGCGCGACGGACAGTCAGCTCACCGCGGACGACGTCGTCGTCCGTTACGAGGGCACAGAAGTCGTCGGGCTCACCGTGCTGCACGCCAGCAAACGCTGACCGCGTCTGCGCGATCGAAACGCCAGCGACGCAGGTGCCACCGGAATGCGCTCTCGTGAGCTTCGCACCGCGCGCGGGTGCCGGAACGCGCTGCGCTACGTGCTGCTGAACGCCCGCCGCCACGCCGCTCGGGCCGGCGCCGCGCTCACGGCCTCGGTCCGCCTCGATCCCGCGTCTTCCGCGCGCTGGTTCGACGGTCGGAAGCCGGAAACCCTCGTGACCTAGGAGTCTGCGCCACGGATCGCTTTCGGCTGCGAATCGCGATCCATCCGCGATCGACGGCGTCGCGCGACCCTCGGCGTATCGCACAGATACGCGGTCGGGTCGCGCTCCTTGTGCTCGCGGCGGCTCACGGTTCTCGCTCGAAACCGATCCGTGGCGCAGACTCCTAGCGCGCCCTGGACAGGCGGGCGGCCGCATCTCCGGTCGCCCGCGCGCGCACCTGGCTGCTCGCAATGGGCTGGCGCCGTTACGGTCTGCTCGACCCGAGCGACGTACCGGGCTGAGCACGCACCCCTACGCCGAAGACGATCTCGGCCGAGCGCAGCCCCCTCACCGCTCCGCCAGCGCCTGCGTCAGCGCGATCGCCCGCTCGCGGCTCATGAGGGGAAGGATCTCGCCGACCTGCTTCTCCTTCATGCGCCGGAAGATCGTGAGGACGGTCGGGGCATCGAGGCGGTCGAGGATCGGAGCGGCAGCCTCGGGCTTCATGGTGCCGTAGATCTTGGCGAGGGATTCGGCAGAGGCGTCGACGGCCTGGCTCGCGGCCTTGGCGCGCGCCGAGAGGCGCTTCTCGATCTCCTCGAGGCTCGCGACCTTGGCGACGACGTCCTTCTCGTAGCGCGCCAGGCGCTCCTCCTTGCTCGCGACCTCGCGCTCCCGGGCCTCGAGCTCGGACTGCCGCTTCTCGAGCGCTTCGAGGAGCGTGCGGACGTCGCCGCGCATGGTGAGGCTGCCGCTCGCGCCGCCGACCGCCGCGACCGCGGCGCCGCCGTCGGTCGTGGCGGTCGTCCCGCTCGCGAGCGCAGGGCCTTCGCTCTGCGCGAGGACGAGCAGCGCGAGCTTCCCGACGATCACCACGACCAACGCGGCGCGGAGCCCCCGTCCGCTCCGACCCCTTCCCTGCGCCTCAGACGGCTTCATGACCTTGCTCCTTCCGGCGGCGGTGACGGTCGACGGCGACCTCGTCGAGGGCGCGCTCCAGCGCGCGCGCCTCCTCCTCGAGGACGCGTTGGCGATGCACCGCTTCGAGCCGGACGTACTTCTCCTCCTCTTGGCGGGCGCGCAGCAGCTCGGCGCGCTTCACCTCGAGGGCCCGACCGAGCCGCGCGATCTCCTCCGCCTGGGCGGCCTCGGCCGCCGCGAGGGCCGCATCGTACGCCCGCCCGACCTGCAGTGTTTCCGGCGTGAGCAATCCGGCGCGGGCGGCCTCTGCCTCCTCCTCGCCGCGCCGCTCGCGCTCGGCGAGGATCCGCATGGCCTCCCGCCGCGCCGCCCCGAGCCGGGCCGCGAGCGCCTCCGCCTCGTGACCGCGCAGGCGCCGCATCTGCTCGCGCAGACGGAGCACGCGCGCCAGTCGGAACGACGCCCCCATTCACCCGCCCTCCGCGCGCATCAGCAGCCCGCGAGCGCGGCGAGCGCCGCCGCGCCTTCCTCGAGCGTGCTCTGCTCGGTCAGCCCCTGGCGGAGGAAGGTCTGGATCGCATCCATCTTCGCCACCGCCTCGTCGATCCGCGGATTGCTGCCGGCGGTGTAGGCGCCGATGTTGATGAGGTCCTCGGCGTCCCGATGGGTGGCGAGCCAGCCGCGCACCTTGGCGGCGCGCTTCAGGTGGGCCTCGGGAACGATGTCGTTCATGAGCCGCGAAATGCTGCGCAGCACGTCGACCGCCGGGTAGTGGCCCTGATTCGCGAGCGCGCGCGACAGCACGACGTGCCCGTCGAGCAGGCTCCGCGCCGTATCGGCGACCGGCTCGTTCATGTCGTCGCCTTCGACCAGGACCGTATACAGGCCGGTGATGGCGCCCCGGACACAGGTGCCCGCGCGCTCGAGCAACCTCGGCAGGATCGCGAACACCGACGGGGTATAGCCGCGCGCCGACGGCGGCTCGCCGATCGACAGGCCGACCTCGCGCTGCGCCATCGCGAGCCGCGTCAGCGAGTCCATCATCAGCATCACATCGAGGCCGGCGTCGCGGAAATATTCGGCGATCGCCGTAGCGAGGAACGCGCCGCGGATGCGGACGAGCGGCGGCTGGTCGGACGTCGCGACGACGACCACCGAGCGCGCGAGCCCCTCCGCCCCGAGGTCGCGCTCGATGAACTCGCGCACCTCGCGGCCGCGCTCGCCGATCAGCGCGATGACGTTCACCTGGGCGCGCGTCGAGCGCGCGATCATGCCGAGCAGCGCGCTCTTGCCAACCCCCGAGCCGGCGAAGATGCCGAGCCGCTGGCCGCGTCCGCAGGTGAGCAGCGTATTCATCGCGCGCACACCGAGGTCGAGCGGCTCGCGGATCGGCGGGCGCTCGAGCGGATTGATGTGCGGACCGTAGAGGGCGACCTCGCGCTCGACCGCGATCGGTCCGTCGCCGTCGAGCGGCGCCCCGAGGCCGTCGAGGACCCGGCCGCGGAGCCCCGGTCCGACGCCGATCATCGGTCGCTCGCGCGCCACGACGATCCGGTTCCCCGGCTCGATGCCGCTCACCTCGCCGAGCGGCATGAGAAGGACGCGGTTCTGTCGGAAGCCCACGACCTCGGCCGCAATCGCCGCGCCGCCGTCGCGGCGCTCGATCTGGCAGACGCCGCCGATCGGGAGGCCCGGTCCGGTGCCTTCGATCACGAGCCCGATGACGTCGGTCACCCGTCCGCTCACGCGCACCGGGTTCACGTGCCGCAGCTGCTCGACCGCGTGCGCGAGGTGGCGCGCGATCGCACCGCTTCGGTCGGCGACCTCGTCGAGGCCCGCCGCCGCGTCGCCGCGCTCGAGCGTCGCCACTCAGCCCGCCTGCGTCAGCGCCGCGCGGATGGCGCCGATCTGGCTGTCGACGCCGAGGTCGAGGTCGCCGAACCGGCTCTCGAGGATGCAGCCGTTCTCGGTGAGCGCGGCGTCCTCGACGAGCTCCAGCTCCTTCACGTCCTCGAGCATCGGACGCAGCGTCGGCAGCCGTTCGACGAGGAACTTGTGCAGCACCGTGCCGACGCGGATGCGGATCTTCTCGCGATCGAGCGCGTGCCGCACCGCCTCGCGGATCATCCCGAGCCAGTGCTCGGGGTTCTCGGCGAGCTCGCGCTGCACGACCTTGCGGGCGATGCCGAGGGCGAGTGCCAGGAGCTCGTTCTGGTATCGTTCGAGCAGGCTCGCACGGAAGCGCTCGAGCTCCATGACGGCGCGGGCAAAGGTCTCGCCCTCGGCGACGAGCTCGCGGGTCGCGGCTTCGCGGCCGGCCGCGAAGCCGTCGGCGTACGCAGCCTCGGCCGCCTGCTGCGCCTCGTCGACCGCCGGCTCGCCGGCGACGTCGGCCGGCGCGGTCGTGGCCGCGGCCGGCGGATCGCCCCCGCCGAAGTCGCGAAACGGACTCGTCTCCGCCAGGCGCGAGCCGAGCGTCACCTTGCCGAGCGCGCCGAGGGGCGACGATGCGCCGGTCGGCGCCGCGGCCGCGGGCTTCAGTCGCTCAAACGAGGACATCGTCCGACCCTCCGCCGGCGACCACGAGCTTGCCGTCCGCCTCGAGGTCGCGCACCGCGGCGACGATGCGTTGCTGCGCCGCCTCGACGTCCTTCAGGCGCGCCGGCCCCGACGAGCTCAGGTCCTCGCGCAGGATCTCGGCCGCGCGGCTCGAGACGTTGGCGAAGATCTTCTCCGAGAGCGCCGGGCTCGCCGTCTTGAGCGCCAGCAGCAGGTCCTCGCGCGCGACCTCCTTCAGCAGGGTCTGCATGCTGCGGTTGTCGAACTGCAGGCAGTCCTCGAACGTGAAGAGCATCGCGCGGATCGAGCCGGCGAGCTCGGGATCGCGCTGCTCGAGGTCCTCGAAGATCCGGCCTTCGGTCGCCTTGTCGGCGTGCTTCATCATGTCGGCGACGACCTTCGGCCCGCCCGCCGCCTTGCCGGCCTCGCGCGCGAGGCCCTTCACCTGGTCGCGCAGGATCGCGCCGACCTCCTGCACCACCGAGGGCGGGATCGCGGCGTCGAGGCGTGCGAGCCGCTCCACCAGCTCCGTCTGGAGCGCCTCCGGAAGCCCGCGCAGCACGAGCATCGCCTGCGACGGCGCCATGTGCGCGAGGATGAGGGTCGCGATCTGCGGGTGCTCGGTCTCAAGCAGCCGCGCCAGGCCGTCCGCCGGGACGCCGTCGAGCGCGCGCGCCAGGCCGCTCGACTCGCCGGTCGGCAACTGATCGAGCTCGGCCAGGATCTCGTCGCGGTTTCCGGCCATCGACGGTTCGCCGTTCGCGAGCGTCTGGTTCACCAGCGAGCGCGCGAAGAGCAGTCCGTCCACGCGCAGACCCCGCGAGCCGCTGACGCGTTTGCGGTAGTCCTGCTCGACCGCGCGGAGGTGCTCGGCCGGCACCGTCCGCATGCGGGCGAGCGCCTTCGTCACGGCGCGCACCTCGCCGTCCTCCAGATGACGGAAGACCTCGGCCGCCACCTCCTCGCCGAGGGAGAGCAGCAGCACGGCGGCTTTCTCGACGCCCGCGAGCTCGTCGGCCATCGCTAGCGACGCTCCCGCAGCGCGGCGTCGTCAGCGAGCGCGTCGCTCATTTCTGCGCCAGCCACTGGCGGATGACTTCCGCCGTGTGCTCGGGGTTCTGCTGCGCCATCTGCAGCATGCCGGCCGGCACCGGGAGATCGGCGCCCGCCGTGGCGACGCTCGCGCGCGCGGTCGGAGGCGGAATGTACGGCATCTCGGCAGCGACCGGGGCGCGGTTCGCCATCGCAAGCAGGAACGGCCGGACGACCGTCATCAGCACCACCAGCGCGACGACGATACCGGCGAGCCGCCACAAGACCTCGGAGAACTGCCCGACCTTCGCGAGCATCCCCGGGGCCTCCGGCGCTTCGACGGCGGCCGCCGCCTGGAACGGCGCGCTCGCAACCTCGATCTGGTCGCCGCGCTCCTCGTTGAAGCCGACGGCGCGCTTGATGAGCTCGCGATAGCGGTCGATCTCCTCCTGGGGCCGCGGCACGAACGTCCGGGCGTCGCCCTCGCCCGTCCACGTGCCGTCGACGAGCACGGCGACCGAGAGCTTCCGCACGGCGCCCATCTGCTCGATGCGCCGGCTCACGACCTTGCTGATCTCGTAGTTGAGATTGGTGTCTTCGCGCTCCGAGGTCGGCCCGCTCGTCGCGGCGGCGGGCGCGTTGGTGAGGTCGTCGGTCGCCGCGCCGCTCCCGCCCCCCTGCGCGCTCGTCTCCTTGGAACGCTTCTCGTTGCGGACGGCCACGCGGTCGGGATCGAAGCTCTCCTCGGTCTTCTCGACCTGCGCCAGGTCGAGCGCCACGGTGACGCGCGCGAGCGCGTGCCCGGGGCCGAGCACCCGCGCCAGCATGCTCTCGATGCTCTCGGTGTAGCCCTGCTCCAGCTCGCGCTGGAACGTCATCAGCCCCTTGCCCGGGCTGCGGGTGTCCTGCTCCGTCTGGTCCCGGGTCAGCACCTGGCCGTTCACGTCGACGACCGTCACGTCGTTCGGGCGCAGACCCTCGACGCTCGCCGCGACGAGGTGCACCACGCCCGCGATCTGCTCGGGCGCGAGCACCCGCCCCGAGCGCAGCTTCAGCACGACCGAGGCCGAGGGCCGCCGCTCTTCCGAAACGAAGAGCGAACGCTCCGGCATCGCGAGGTGCACGCGCGCCGACTCGACCGTGTCGAGCTCGGCGATCGAGCGCGCCAGCTCCCCCTGGAGCGCGCGCTGGTAGTTCAGGCGCTGCACGAAGTCGGTCATGCCGAGCGTCTGCTTGTCGAAGATCTCGAAGCCGACGCCGCCGCCCTGCGGGATGCCGCGGCCGGCGAGCGCCATGCGGGTCTCGTAGAGCCGCCCCGCGGCGACCTCGATGTTCCCGCCGTTGTCGCTCACCCGGTACGGGATCTTCTCGGTCTTGAGGTATTCGATGACGGCGGCCGCGTCGGAGCCGCCGAGCCCGCTGTAGAGCACCCGGTACTGCGGCTGCTGCACCCACCAGGCGAGGGCGCCCGTGCCGACCAGGATGCCGACCGTCATCCCCACGAACGTGAGCCGCCGCGCCGGCGGCAAGCCGAGGAAGAAGTTCTTGAGCTGCTCCAGCAGTCCGTTCAGCCGATCCATGCGCCCGCCTCAGCCCCTCTCGTCAGACCTGCATCCGGAGGATTTCCTGGTACGCCTCGACGATCTTGTTGCGGACCTGCATCATCATCCGGAACGAGACGTCGGCCTGCTCCATCGCGATCATCGTCTCGTGCAGGCTCACCTTCTCGCCGGTCGCGAGCGCGGTGATGGCGGCGTCGGCCTTCTGCTGCATGGCGTTCACCTCGGTGAGCGACCTCTTCAGCACGGACGCGAACGAGCCCTCGCCGTCCTTGGCCGCACCGGTCTTGCCCGTCGGCTCGGGACCGCCGAGCCCGGCGATGCCCGGAACGTTCGTGATGTCCTTGATCTCCATCGTGGTCCTCGCGCGCGATTACCGGCCGATCGAAAGCGCGGCCTCGAGCACGCGCTTGGTGGCGTTCACCGCTGCGACGTTGGCCTCGTATGCGCGCGTCGCCGTCATGAGATCGACCATCTCGGTGATCGGATTGACGTTCGGGTACGCGACGTAGCCCTTGGCGTCGGCGTCCGGGTGGCCCGGATCGAACACGACGCGCGGGGGCGCGTCGTCCGACTCGACCCGCGCGACGCGGACGGCGCCGCCCGGCTGCGCCCCGAGCACGTCGTCGAACGTGCCGCCCGGCATGGCTTCCAGCACCACGTCGCGGCGCTTGTAGGGACCGCCTTCGGGCGTGCGCGTGCTCTGGGCGTTCGCCAGGTTCGCGGCGATGACGTCCATGCGCAGGCGCTGGGCCTGGAGCGCGCTCGAGCTGATCGCGAGGGTCGCGCCGACGTCCATCACTTGCCTCCCTCGATGACGCGCTTCAGTCCCGCGTAGCGGTCGGACAGGATCTGCGTCAGCGCCTGGATCTTGAACACGTTCTCCGAGAGGCGCCCGACCTGCACGTCGAGCGCCACCGAGTTGCCGTCGGGCTTGAGCACCGCGTCGCGATCCACCGCCGGCTCGATCCGCGGCGGCTCGGGCGGCGCCTTCGCGCCCTCCGGCGTCTTGCTGCCGGGCTCGGGCGGCGCGAGCGCGGCGGCCAGCTGGTCGGCGAACTGGAGCTCGCGGGCCCGATAGCCCGGAGTCTCCGAGTTGGCGATGTTCTCGGCGAGGACCTGATGGCGAGCCTGGTAGAGATCCAGGGCAGCGCCGAGTCCTTCCGTCAACGGTCCGAAGAGCTGCATGACGATGTCTCCCTGGAGTGTGCGCGCAGCAAGCCGCGTTCCAGCGCGCTTCGCATGGCGGGCCGCTCGAATCCGCGCGCCGGCCGGCGCTTCGCGCCGCGCCGGCCCCCCGCAGGCGTCAGATCCCTGACCGGCAGAATCTGCCGCCCGCCAGATTCGTGGCCGCGCGGGCGGGATCTGGCACGGACGCTCATGCCGCGCCGAGCGCCTCGCTCCCGCCCATGCGGTACTCGGCGAGCTTGTTCCGCAGGGTCCGTACGCTGATGCCGAGCATCTCGGCGGCGCGGCTGCGGTTGTTGTTGGTGCGTTTGAGCGTCTCCATGATCAGGCGGCGCTCCACCTCGTGGACGGTCAAGCCCGCGAGCGATCCGGTCGCGCTCGGCTCCGCGATCGGCTCCTCGTCGATCTGGACGTCGGCGGCCGTGATGACGCCGCTACCGGCGAGGAGCGCGGCGCGCTCGATCACGTGCTCGAGCTCGCGCACGTTCCCGGGAAACGGCTGCCGCTTCAGATACGCGCGCGCCGCCGCGTCGACCGTGAGCCGCTTGTCCGTCGAGAAGCGCCGGCAGAAGTGGTCGATGAGGCCGTCGATGTCCTCGCGCCGACTCCGCAGCGGAGGCAAGGTCAGCGGGAGCACGTTCAGCCGGTAGTACAGATCCCGGCGAAACGCGCCCGACGCGACCAGCGCGCGCAGCGGCCGGTTGGTGGTCGCGATCACGCGCGTGTCGATGGCGACCGGACGCGTGCCGCCGACCCGGTCGACCTCGTGCTCCTGCAGCACGCGCAGCAGCTTCGCCTGCAGGAGCGGCTCCATCTCGCTCACCTCGTCGAGCAGCAGCGTCCCGCCGTGCGCGAGCTCGAACTTGCCGAGCTTCCGCGTGGTCGCTCCCGTGAAGGCGCCGCGCTCGTGCCCGAAGAGCTCGCTCTCGAGGAGCTCGCGTGGCAGCGCCGCGCAGTTCACCGCGACGAACGGGTGCTGCCGGCGCGGGCCCGCGTTGTGGACGTAGCGCGCGACGAGCTCCTTGCCGGTCCCGCTCTCGCCCTCCAACAGAATCGGCGCGCGGCTCCCGGCAACGCCGGCCGCGACCGCGAGCAGGCGCTGCAGAACCGGCGCGCAGGTCACGATGCGGCGTTCGCCGGGCCCGCGATTGCCGGATCCGCCCGCGGCGCGCTCGCCCTCGGGGTCACGCAGCACGTTCCGCACGAGGTGGACGAGATCGCCGGGCGCGAAGGGCTTGGTCAGGAAGTCGCGGGCGCCGGCCTTCATGGCGGCGACCGCGTCCTCCACGGTGCCGTACGCGGTCATCATGACCATCGGCAGGCCGGGGTGGCGCTCCTGGACGGCCGCGAGCAGCTCGGCGCCGGTCATGATCGGCATGCGCATGTCCGAGACGACGAGCGCGAAGCCGCATTCGCTGAGCGCCGCGAGCGCCGCCGCCCCCGAGTCGACCGCGGTCACCGCGAAGCCGTGGCGCTCCAGCACCTCCGTGACGCCGAGGCGCATCGCGCGCTCGTCGTCGACCACCAGGATCCGTTCCATCAGTCTTCTCCTTCGAGGGCCGCCTGCTGCGGCAACGTGAGTACGAAAACGGCGCCGGCCCCATCCGCGTCCGGCCGCGGCCGGACCGCGAGCGTCCCGCCGTGCGCGGCGATCGCCGCGCGCGCGACCGCGAGCCCGAGGCCCGTACCGCGCTCCTTCGTGGTGAAGAACGGCGCGAAGATCGTCTCCTCGCAGCCCGAAGGGATCCCGGGACCGGTGTCGGCGACGGTCACCCGCACCCAGCGGCCCGCCGGCTCGACCGTCACCGCGAGCGTCCCCTCGCCCGCCATCGCCTCACCGGCGTTGCGGAAGAGGTTCGAGAGCGTCTGCAGCACGAGGCCGCGATCGAGCGCGCAGGTCGCCCCGACGGCGCCGCGCCGCTCCACCCGAACGGCGGACCCGAGCGACGGCCCGCTCGCGAGGAGCGCGTCGTCGACCAGGCCGTCGAGCTCGACGCTCGCGCGGCGGGGCTCGGGCAGGCGCGTGTAGTCGAGGATGTTGCTGACGAGGTGGTTCAGGTCGGCGATGCAGCTCGCGATCTGCCCGGTGAGCCGCTCCGCCGCCGGGCGGTCCGCGACCTCCTCGGCCAGCATGCCGGTGAAGAGCTCCATGGCGCCCAGGGGATTGCGCACCTCGTGGGCCAGCGTCGCCGCCATCTCGCCCATCGCGGCGAGCCGGCTGTGGCGGAGCGCCTGCGACTCGAGGCAGCGCTGCCGCTCGATGGACGCCGTGAGCGCGCGCTGCTTCTCGTCGAGCTCGGCGCGCAGCGCCTCGACGTGCGCTTGCAGCGCCCGGTACTGGGTCTCCAGCATCGAGGTCGCGCCGGTGAACACCTCGAACGCCGCCTGCAGCTCGGCGAGGCGATCCGTGGTGGGCGCCGCGCCGGACCCGCGCTCCGCGGCCTCGATCATGGCTCCTCTCCCGCGCCCGCGAGCGGCTTCACGATGACCTCGTACTCGCGCGCCGCGCCGGCCACCCGGCGGGCGAGCGGGTCCTTCGCCTTGGCGGCCTCGTCGAACGCCGCGGCGTCGCCGCCGGGCAGCCGGCGCGCCGCGATGCGGGCCGCGCGATAGGCCGCGTCGGCCGCGATCGGGTCGTTGCCGTACCGCGCCGCGAGCGTCGTGAATGCGGCGAGCGCGGTGTCGTCGTCGCCGGCGTCGTCGGCGAGCCCGCCGACGAGCGCGAGTCCGGCCGCGTGACGCGCCGGCGGGAGCTCCGCCGTCGCGCCCGGCTCGAGCGCCTGCCGGGCGAGCGCCAGCGCGACCGACGGCGCCCGCTCCCGCAGGAGCTCGGCGACGTCGAGCGAGAGCGGCCGCGTGAGGTCTCCATCCTCGATGATGGCGGCGGCGACCGCCGCGTGCGCCGCGGTCCCGTCGCCGGCGAGGGCCAGCGCGCGGGCCCGGAGCGCGAGCGCACCCCCGCTCCGGCCGCGCGTCCGGATCCATTCGTCGGCGACCGCGAGCGCGCCGGCCCCGTCGCGCCGGTCGAGCGCGAGTTCGCCGCGCGCGGCGAAGAGCCCGTCCGGCGCCGCCGATCCGGCGTTCGCCTGTGCCGCGGCGAGGACGCGCTCCGCTTCGCCGTAGAGGCCGATGCCGCGATACGCCTCGGCCACCAGCAGTTGATCCCCGAGGCCGAGCGCCGCCGGGTCGACGTGCGCCTCGTGCAGCGTCGCGAGCGCCTCCCCCATCGCGCCGCGCGCGAGCGCGCTCCGCGCCGACTGCATCACGAGCGTGCGCCGCGCCGGGTCCGACGCCTCGGGGGTGAGGCGTTCGAGGCGCTTCAACCCCGCGGCGACGTCGCCGCCGACGCCGTCGAGGAGCGCGAGACGCACGGTCGCCTGTCGCGCCGCGCGCGCGCCGTGGGCGCCGCCGGCGAGCCGGTCGTAGATCCGACGCGCCCCCTTGGGGTCGTGGGCCGCCTCGGCGACGGCGCCCAGGTCGACCAACACCGCACCCTGGTCCGGGCGGCCGAGACCCTTCTCGGCCTCGCCGAGCAGCGTCTTGGCGGCGGCGACGTCTCCCTGCGCGAGCGCCAGCCGGCCGCGGACCCAGACCGTCTCGGCATCGCTGGCGATCTCGGGCGGACAGAGCGCGCCGAGCGCGGCGAGCTCCGCCGCGGCGAGAGCGGCGTTGCCGTCCGCGAGCGCCAGGCGCGCGCGCCCGCGAGCCGCGAGGCACGCGCCGAGGCCGCCCATGTCGCTCGCGCGCCGGTAGTCGTCGATCGCGATCGGCGCCTTGCCGGTGAGGAACGCGAGATCGCCCGCGAGCCCGCGAACGAGCCCGCCGGTCGGGTCGACCGCCGCCTCGCCAGCGACGGTGTGCATCTCGGTCACGAACTCCATCGCCCGGTAGGCGAGCGCGATGTTGAGGCGCACGCGCCAGGCGTCGGGGAAGTCGGGATGGGCGCGGAGCGCGCTCCGATATGCGTCGACGACGGGCAGGAGCTTCCCCTCGGGCGCACGGGTCGCGAAGAGGACGTCCGCCGCGAGGAACGCCGCGGCCGGAGTCACGATCGTCGGAGTATCCTCGGCCTCGGGGAGCTTGCCGCGCGCGAGAGCGCCGACGAGCGCCGTGATCGTGTGGTCGCCGACGTAGGCTGCGGCCTTCGGGTCCGCAACGCAGATGGCGGTGCCGGCGAAGCGGCGCCAGAGACAGCGCAGTCCGTAGGTCGACGACGGCTGCGGCGCGGACGCGGACGCCGCCGGCGCCGGCGCCGGCTCCTTCGCCGCCCCATGGTCCTCGGTCGTCGAAAGCGCGGTGAGCACGGTCGCGCGCGCCAACGCCTCCGCGCTCGGCGGCTCGTGCGCCGCCGCGGCCCGCGACGCGGGATCGCTGGCGCGCCCCTCGTGTCCGGCCGCCGCGACGGCGACCGGCTCGCGGGCGGACGCCGCGGGCGTCACGACCGGCACGGGCTTCGCGGGTCCGTGCGCCGCCGCGGTCGCGCGCGGCGGGCGCGGCGTCGCCGTCGCCGCCGGCGGCTTCGTGGCGGTCCGCTTCGCCGCCGGGCTCGCGGCCCTGGCGGACGCGGTCGGCGCGGCGCCGGGCGTGCGCGTCGGCTTCGGCGTCCGCGCGGGCGCCGCCGTCCC
Organism: Deltaproteobacteria bacterium; assembly: GCA_020848745.1. Lineage (NCBI taxonomy): Bacteria > Pseudomonadati > Myxococcota > Myxococcia > Deltaproteobacteria bacterium. The sequence continues at coordinate 78,147 of JADLHM010000059.1, forward strand.
CGTCGGCGCCGCCGCGAGGAGCTCGATCACCAGGCGCGGCGGATCGTCGACCGAGCGCGCGTCGATCCCGTGGACGGCGCCGCTCGGCTGGATGCGGATGCTGGTGTCGCCCTTGACGCCCGCCGCGAGGACGAGGTGCTTCACGGCGTCGCCGCCGTTCCCCCAACCGTCGGCCCCGAAATCCTGCCCCTGGATGGCCGGCGCCACCTCGCTCCGCGGCACGCGGACCTCGAAGCCGTCGCCGGCGCGCGCCGCGAGCGCGCCGCTCACCGGCTCGTTCAGGAAGAGGACGATGCGCGCGCCGTCGCGATCGGCGACGACGTGCGGCGGCGACGCGAAGATCGGATCGGCCGCGGCGTCGGCCGCGACGAGCGAGCCGAGGATGGCGAGGACGACGAACGTGCGTGTCGGTTCCATGGCTGAACGCGGCAATTCTTGCCGGGTTCAGCAACGGCTGTGCCGACGGGTCCGCCGCGTCGTTGCTCGCGTTTCTCGCCGGCGCGCGGCTGGAGGACGCCCGCGGGCCAGATCGTTGGCTGCATCGGGGTCAGAGAGTTGGCGACGCCAAGCCCGGCTGCCTCGCGCGGCTACCGGCTGTCCACCAGGCGATCTCCCGTACAGCGCACGAGCGGCGGTGCCCCGGAACGGACTCCAAGCTGCCCATCGATCGCCCCGGGCGCTTTCCCTTCGGCACGGATCGTCCCGCCTCGGAACGATCGAACGTGCCCGACACCAGGGGGAGCGCATCGAGCCGCGCTACGAGCCAGGCCGCCGACTGCACCGTCCGCGCCGAAGCTCCCAGGCGCTCCCGCGCGTGTCGTCGGAGATGCCGGCGCGCTGCGCTCGGCCCGCACCGGTCGCGGCCTCACGCAACCGGCGCGAGGACGGCCGCGGCGCCGAGCGGCGGCGACGGAGCAATGGAGGAGACGGTGCTCGCGGCTTCGGAAAAAGAATCGCGGTGTTGGCGGGAATCGCCCCGCGCCGCTACGCCGCGGCGCCGAGCCGCGCGCGCGTCGCCGCGGCCCAGCGCTCGAGCACCGGCGCGAGCGATCCGTCGAGGAGCGACGCCAGCGTCTCCCAGGCCCGTTCCTCCTCCGCCGCGAGGAGCCGCGGGGCGAGCGTCGCGATGTCCTCCCGCGCCGCCGACGGCTCGTCGGCGGCGAGGAGCGCCAGCTGGTAGTCGAGGAGCAACGTCAGGCGCAGCTCCTCCATCAAGCACGCGAGGAGCCCATTCGCCGAGCGCGTCTCCGCCGCGCGCAGCAACGTCGCGACCATGCGGCTCCGCATCGCGACCGCGTCGAGCGTCTCGGCGAGATCCCGGCGCTTCTCCCTCGCGAACACGGTCGGGGACTGCGTCGAGATCTTCAGCCGCTCGATGCCCCTCGCGGCGCGGCGCGCGTACTGCTGCTCATCGCCGGCGTGAAACGCCACGCCGTCGAGCTCGATGGCGGTCACCATCTCGCTCGGGTCGACGTGCATGCGGCTCGCCTCGATGATCTCGCCGACGGTCGCGCCGGGCACGGCGCCGCTCAGGATCTCCCGCTCATTGATGAAGACGTGCATCGTCCGTGTGCTCCTTGGTTGCAGCGGCGCCGAGGAGCGCCGTCATGGTGTCCGCGCCGCGGGCCAGATCCCGATAGAGGCGCGCCGTCTCGACCGCCAGCGTCGCGACGTCGTCGCCCTCGAGGTTCTCCTTGCCGAAGACGAACATCTGCGTGAGGACGGTCGTGTCCGGGTGCATGGCGCCGTGCTCCTTGATCGCGCGGTCCAGCACCTCGAGCTCGCGGCCGAGCCGCTCGAGCTCCGCGATGCGCGGCTGCTCGGCGCGCGCGAGCTTGGCGAGCGTTCCCGCCTGGACGAGCCCGTCGCGGGCGAGCGTCGCGAGCGCGACGAACGGGCCGAGGTCGAGCGGCGCCGCCGCCGGCGGCGGCAGCGGCGCGCCCCCGAGCACGTGCGCGAAGGTCGCGCGGTACGCGTCGCGGAGCGCGTCCTCACGCCGCCGCGGCGGCGCGCCGAGCGGCGTCGCCGTGAATCGTCCCGTCGCGTCGAAACCCGTCCGATAGATCCGCGCCGGCAGCATCGTTCCGGCGATCGCTTCGAGGCCCGCCCAGTCCTCGCCGATCCGCGCCAGCGCGACCGCGGCGATCGCGTCCGGCAAGAGCTCGTCGCGGCAGAACGGCGCGAGACAGGTGACGTTGTGATCGCAGGGGGCGCACGGCGCGCCGGTGTGGACGACGACGTGGTCGGCGGCGTACGGCCCCGTATCGAATGGCGACGCCGGCCCGAAGAAGAGCCCCACCACCGGCGTCCCGACCGCGACCGCCATGTGCATGGGGCCGGTGTCGCCCGTGATCAGGGCCGCCGCGCGCCGGAGCAGCGCGCCGAGCTCGCCGACGCCCGTCCGTCCGCAGGTGTTGATCGCGGCCGCGCCGACCGCCGCGACGACGCGGTCGCCGAGGGCGCGGTCGCCGCCGCCGCCGATCACGACCACGCGGAGCCCCGCCGCGGCGAGCGCGCCGCCGAGCGTCGCGAACGAGGCTTCCGGCCATTGCCGGATGGCGCGGCTCGCGCCGAGCTGCATGGCGACGAAGCGGTCGGCGGCTCCGATGCCGTGCTCGGCGAGCAGCGCCGCCGCCTTCGCGTCGGCCGCGGGCCGCACCTCGTACCGCAGCCGGCGGGCATCCGGGAGCTCGTCGGTCATCGCACAGTAGTAGTCGACCAGGTTGAAGGGCGCGACGCGGCGGTTCAGGCACATCGTCGCGAACAGCCGCGCCCAGGGGTGGCGGATCACGCGCAGCCCGTCGGGCGTCATCGACCAGCCGCGCACGTCGGGAATGCGGAGGAGCCCCATGAAGACGGCGCTCATCCGCGAGCTCGAGTAGTTGAGCGCCAGGTCGAAGCGCTCGGCGCGGAGCTCCCCGATCACCTGCTCGACGTACCGATACGCCGCGAGGAGGTGCTCCCCGCCCTCGAGCATGAGGTTCCCGAGCCGGTCGAGCTCGACGCGGTACACCCGGTCGATCCCGGGAATGTCGTCGCAGACGTCGGCGAAGCTCTTCTCGGCCATGAGCGTGATCGCGGCCGCGGGATGCCGCCGCCGGAGCGCCGCGATCGCCGGCGACGTCTGCAGCAGATCGCCGAAGCGCGTGAGGTTGACGATCAGGATCCGCTCGACGCCGCGCCGGCGGCTCGCGGCGCTCACAGGCGCTGCTCCCGGAGGTAGAGCTCGTCGAACTGGTGCAGGAAGAGGAAGATCGCCTCCGCCTCGCTGAGCGCGCCCTCGCGCGTCGCGAGGCTCGCGGCCAGGCGGTCGATCGCGAAGGGGGTGTGCGGGTCGAAGCGTCCGAGGAACTCCGTGAGACCGCCCGCGGCGCTCGGCGCGACGTCGGCGACGGTCGCGGTGCGACGCTTGCCGAGTAGCCGCTCCTGGGCCGGGCCGATCACCGCCGCGAGGAGGTCTTCCATGCGGCGCGCGTAGGTGTGCTCGGCGAGCGCGCGCTGCCGCGCGCGGCCGGCGAGCGCGAGCCGATCGTCCTCGTGCGCGAGGTAGTGCTCGGCCGCCGCGCGGAGCCCGGCCGCGCTGTCGACGACGGCGAGCTCGCGGCCCTCCGCGAACAGCGGCGGCAGGAGCGCGCGGCGGTCGACGAGCTGGAACGCGCCGGCGCCGGCGAGCTCGAAGGTGCGCGGGTTCACGAAGTCGCCGCGTGGGTCGACCCCCTCGTGGTAGGTCGACGAGTGCAGGTTCACGTTGATCTTGCTGGCGTTGAAGATGCGCACCGCGTCCTCGGTGTCGACGCGGGCGCCGCTCCGCTGCAGGACGCGCGCGAGGTCGGCGGCGCCGTCCCAGTCGTTGCCCCAGATCTTGAAGTCGAGGTCGAGGAAGCGGCGAAACGCGAGGCGACGGTTGCGATAGCCCGCCCCGACGAACGAGACGTCGCTGCCGAGCTCGGCCTGCTCCGCCGCGTCGAGCACGAGCGGGCGGTGGACCCGCGGATCGAAGCCGCACGGCAGATAGGCGAGCCGGGCGTCGGTCACCTGCGCCATCGCGTCGAGGCACGGCTCGGTCTGGATCGTGAAGACGTAGTCGTAGTGGCGCGCGAGCTCGCGCCAGTAGGTCATCACCCGGTAGTCCTCGACGAACCAGAGCGCGCGCAGCACGCCGCGCCTGCCGATCGCCTCGAGGGCGGAGGCGTTGAGGGGCGCCTGCGCGAGCGCCAGGACGAGGTCCGGCTCGAGCGCGTCGACGGCCGCCGCGATGCCGGCGGCCATCACGTCACAGAAGCCCGCTTCGAGCACGCGCCGCTGCGCGCGTCGCGCCCCGAAGCGCGTGAGCCCCTGGAACGCGTCGTGGAACGGCGCGAGGTCGAGCAGGTGGGCGTCGTGGCCGAGCTCGCCGAGCGCGCGCGCGGCGTAGCCGGCGATCGGCCACGAGCCGCCGTAGAGCGGGGTCGCGACCAGCACCTTCAAGCGGAGCCCGCTGCGCGCCGCCCGCGCCTGCCAGGCCTGGAGCGCGCGCCGATACGCGGCGCCGGAGACGGGCGCCCCGTCCGGCACGAGCAACGCGGGCGCGTGCGCGACGACCAGCGTCCGCTCGCCTGCGGCCGCGTCGGGCCCGTCGTCGGCGGCGATCGCGAGCTCGACGCGCCCGAGGAGCGCGGCGAGGTCGCGCGTCGCGAGCGCCGTGCGCAGAACCGCGAGGTCCGGCTCGACGACGACGATGCCGCCCGCGAAGCGCGCGGCGAGCGCCTCGAGGTGGTAGCCGAGCCCGCAACCGACGACGACCACACGCGTCGCGGCGACGGCCTCGAGCCGGTCCACGACGCCGCGCGCCCAGCGCTCGCCGTCGCCGACGGGGTCGACGAGATGATGCAACGGCGCGCCGGCGACGGCGAGGGTCGGCTCTCCCTTCGGCGTCGCGGCGACCACGTGCGTCGCGGGCACCGCGGTCGTGGCAAGACGGCGCGCGAGCGCGGGCCACCGCGCCGCCACCACCGCCACGTTCTCGCTGCGGAGCTCGCTCACACACCTTCCCGTGCGACCGTCCGTTGCCGTCATGTCATGTGCGCTGGCGCGGACCGACCGCCACCCGCCCGGCCTCCCGGCCGAGCGAGCGACGGTCCGGCTCTCCCCTTCCACTCCCCCACGTCACCGCCTCCCCACCTCCACGCTCCTCACCCTCCACACGCGGCCTCCACCCCCGCGGAGACCTCGCGGCGGACAGCAAGCCCGGTGCCACCGGCCGGAGTCCCCTCGGGGCGCGCTCCGCCCTGCGCAGCGCGGGTCCGCCCCCGCGGCGGGACGGAACGACGTGGCGGAAAAATGTGCCGGAGGCGGGATCGCCGTCAGGTTCTTGACCCGCGACCGGACACCGGGTCGCCGCGCGCGCGGTCGGCGCGGCGCCGAGCGCGCGCCGCCATGGCACGCCCGTTGCAGACCATCCTCGCGGACACGAGCGTCGACCGCGGCGCTGGCGAGGGAGGGGTGCATGCTGGAGGGGGCGATCCGCTGGATTCGACGGCACGTGCTCGCGAGCGGCGGGATCGCCGTCTCGTCGCAGCAACGGGTCGCGTACCCCGAGGTGACCGGCTACTACGTGCCGACGCTGCTCGCGCTCGGCGAGCGCGACCTCGCGCGCGCCTTCTCCGACTGGCTCGTCGCGGTCCAGCGCGGCGACGGGTCCTTCGGCGGCCCGGGCATGGACGAGAGCTTCGCGTTCGACACGGGCCAGGTGGTGCGCGGCTGGGTCGCGATGCTGCCGACCCACCCCGCGCTCGAACGGCCGCTCCGCCGCGCCTGCGACTGGCTCGTCGCCTCGGGGGACGCCGCGACCGGGCGGCTCGCGGCGCCGGCGCCGGGCGCCGCGTGGAGCCTCGGACCGCGCGGCGAGGTGTCGGAAGCCATCCATCTCTACGCGCTGGCTCCGCTCGCCGCGGCCGGCGACCTCCTCGGCGAGGCGCGGTATCGCCGCTTCGCGGAGCGCGGCCGCGACTGGCACCTCCGCCACCTCGAGTGCACCCGCTTCGAGGCGCCGCACCACCTCACGCACTTCTACGCCTACGTGCAGGAGGCGCTCGTCGAGCTCGGCTGTCACGACGAGGCCCGGCGCGGCATGGCCGACGTCGCGCGCTGGCAGCAGGAGAACGGCGCGATCCCGGCCTACAGCGACGTGCCGTGGGTGTGCGCGACCGGCATCGCGCAGCTCGCGCAGGTGTGGTTCCGGCTCGGCGAGCCCGCGCGCGCGGAACGCGCCCTCGCCTTCCTCGCGGCCCTGCAGAACCCCGGCGGCGGCTTCTTCGGCTCCTACGGAGTCGGCGCCGCCTACTTCCCCGACCAGGAGCCCTCGTGGGGCGTGAAGTACGCGATCGAGGCGGAGCAATGCCGGATCGCGAGCCACTTCGACGCGACCGTCGGGGAGTATCGTCCCGACATCGCCGAGCACGACGGCCGGGTCCGCGCGGTGCTGGCCGCGTTCGGCGACCTCGGCGCCAAGCGCGTGCTCGACGCTGGCGCCGGCAAGGGACGTTACGCGGCGCTCGTGAAGCGCACGCACCCGAGCGCCGAGGTCACCGCGCTCGACGTCTCGGCCGAGATGCTGCGCCACGTGCCGCCCGGCATCGCGACCGTCCAGCACAGCCTCCTCGACATGCCCTTTCCCGACGGCCGCTTCGACGCCGTGCTCTGCGTCGAGGCGCTGGAGCACGCGGTCCGCATCCCGGAGGCCGTCCGCGAGCTCGTCCGGGTGCTCGCGCCCGGCGGCACGCTCGTCGTCATCGACAAGAACAAAGCGAAGCTCGGCGCCCTCGCGATGCCGAGCTGGGAGCGCTGGTTCGACGCCGGAGAGCTGACGACGCTCCTCAGCTCGCTCGGCCTCGACGTCGAAGCCGCGTCCGTCGGCTACGACGGCCGCGCCGCCGACGGTCTCTTTCTCTGCTGGACGGCGCGGAAGCCCCGCACCGTCCACAGCTCCACGCCCTGCGACGTCGCGGTCGGGGCCGCGCTCTAGAGAGGAGCCGCGTCCATGGAATTCAATCCCGCTGCCCTCGAGCAGAAGCGTTCGCACCTCGACGCCATCCACGCCGACCCGGCGCGCCTCGCGCGCGTCCTGCGCGCCCTCCTCTCCGACGCACCCTACGAGCTCGCGCCGCTGCCGCGCCCGTGGGAGCCCGGCGGCGGCGCCTCGCTCTTTCGGGTGACGGCCGCGGCCGCGACCTACTTCCTCAAGGTGAAGCACCTCGCCGTCACCATCGAGAGCAAGCTCGAGTGCGAGGCCGAGTTCTCACCGGAGCCCTCGCTGCGGAACGAGCAGCGCCTCCTCCAGCGCTTTGCCGGCGCTCCCTTCGTGCCCGTGGTGCACGGCTATGCCGAGGACGGCGACCACGCGTTCCTCCTGCTCGAGTGGCTGACGCCCTTCGAGACCGTCGCGCCGACGCTCGGCGCCGCCGCGCTCGCCGAGGCCTTCCGCGCCGTGACGGCGGCGGTGCGGGCGCTCTACACGGCCGGGATCGTCCACACCGACCTGCACGAGAAGAACCTGATGTTCCGCGGCGCGACGCCCGTGCTCGTCGACTTCGAGGAGGCGCGCGAGCTCGCGCAGCCCGTGTCCTTCGAGCGCTCGCTCGACGTCGTCGGTCGCACCGACCAGGGCGACGTCGGCGCCATGCCCGCCGCGCCCGGGCGGATCGGCGGGCTCACCTGCCTCGACCGGCTGCACGCGATCTTCGCGGAGCTCGTGCAGCCGAAGCTCGAGGCCCTGATCGCGTCGTGCAACTTCGACTCCTCCTGCCCCTTCCTCGCGACGCTCGACCACGGCCGCGACGAGCGCGTCTACCAGACGATCCAGGTGCCGGGCCTCACCATCGCGGGCCAGCGTCCCGCCGACGACCCGCGCGTGCCGATGATCGCGGCGGTCGGCGCGCGGCTCTTCGACCGCCCGTACACCCACCTCGACATTGGTGCCAACATCGGAATGTTCAACATCGCGATGGCGCGCCGCCCGGAGGTGGCGCGGTCGATCGGGGTCGAGGCTCACGACACGTACGTCGAGCTCGCGCGGGTGCTCGCGTTCCTCTCCAAGGTGGAGAACGCCGAGTTCCACTGCGCCGTCGGCGGCGAGGACTCGCTGGTCGAGCGCCTCGCCGGCCGGCGGGTCGATCTGGTCACGATCTACTCGGTCTACCACCACATCCGGAACAAGGAGCGCTTCCTCGCCGACCTCGCCGCGCTCGGACCGTCGTACGTGATGCTCGAGATGGCGAGCCAGCCCGAGTGCTACGAGGGCCGCACGTGGGAATCGGAGGTCGAACGCATCGCGCGCGCCCTCTTGATGCCCTACGGCGAGGTGCTCGGACAGAGCGACGACTACGCGCGCCCGATCGTCGTGCTGTCGCGCCTGCCGCTGCCGGCGAAGCTCCTCGCGGCGGCGCCGGCCGCGGCGCCGGCGCGGGTCGCCCCGCCCGCGCCCGGATCATCGTCGCCGACGCCCACCGTCACCGCGGCGGCGCCGAGCGGCGTCTCCGCGCCGAGCCGTACCGGCGCCGCACCCGGGGCGCAGCACGGCACCCCGACCCGCGTTTCCGGTACGCCGCGGGTCTCGATCGTGCTGCCGGTCTACAACCACCTCCGCTTCCTCCCCGAGGCGATCCAGAGCGTCCTCGCCCAGACCTACACGGACTTCGAGCTCGTGATCGTGAACGACGGCTCGACCGACGGCACGCGGGAATACCTCGACACCCTCGCGGATCCCCGTCTCGTGGTCGTCCACCAGGAGAACCGCCGCCTGCCCGGCGCGCTCAACACCGGCTTCGCGCGCGCGCGCGGCGAGCTCCTCACCTGGACCTCGGCCGACAACCACTGCGCGCCGCTCTTCCTGGAGGCGCTGGTCGGCGCGCTCGACCGCTTCCCCGAAGCGGGCTTCGCCTACGCGGCCTTCGCGTGGATCGACGACGAGAGCCGCATCACCGGCGTCCACCGCGACCAGGAGGTCACGGTGCGCTCGCTGCTGAAGCAGAACCCCGGGATCGCCGCGTTCCTCTACCGGCGCGCCTGCCGCGACGTGGTCGGCGACTACGACCCGGCGCTCGACGGCGCCGAGGACTGGGACATGTGGCTCCGCATCGTCGAACGCTTCCCCGCGGTCTACGTGCCCGAGATCCTCTACTACTACCGGCTGCACGGCGACAGCATGACGGTGAAGCAGCGCGAGAAGGTCGCCGCCGCGAGCCGCCAGGTGATACGAAACGCGATCGAGCGGCGCGGCCGGCTCGACATCGAGGAGCTCTTCCCGACGCTCGCGGCCTGCCGCGACCGCGGCGAGGCCGAGCTCTACGCGTGCGCCGAGTTCGGCACGTCGCTCCTCCAGTCGCCGTGGGCGCCGCCCGAGCTCGCCGCCGCCTTCCTCGGCGCCGCCTGCTCGGTCCGTCCCGAGCCCGTCGCGGTCGCGAACTACGCGATCGCCTGCGCGCGCCTCGGACGCTTCGCCGAGGCGCGGCATTGCCTCGAGCAGCTTCGCGGCGTCGCCCACACCGACGTTCGGCGGCTCGTCGTCGGCCTCGAGGCCGCGGCGAGCGCCGAGCGCACCGACCTCGCGCTGGCGCTCGCGCCCTTCGGGATCGACAAGACAGGCATCGAGCTCTTCGAACGGGAGCGCGCCGAGCGGCGCGTCTACGCGCCGACCGATCCGGAGCGCGCCGGCGCCGTCGCACCGTCCGCGCCCGCGACGCCGCTTCCGGCATCCGCCACGCCGCCGCCGGCCGCAACCGCGCGGCCGGCATCCGCCGCGCCGCCGCCGGCCGCAAGCGCGCGGCCGGCGCCCGCCGCGAACGGCGGCCGCCGTCCGACCGTCTCCGTGATCGTGCCGACCCACGACCGCCCGGACATGCTCCGTACCGCGCTCCGGAGCATCCTCGCCCAGACCTATCGCGACTTCGAGATCGTGGTCGTGAACGACTGCGGCATCGACGTGCAGCACGTGATCGAAGGGCTCGATCATCAGGGTCGCGTCAGCTACGTCCGCCACGCCGTGAACCGCGGCCTCGCCGCGGCGCGCAACAGCGGGCTCGGCGTCGCCCGCGGTCGCTTCGTCGCCTACCTCGACGACGACGACGTCTTCTATCCCGAGCACCTCGCAACGCTGGTTCCACTGCTGGAGCAGCGGCCCGAGCACCTCTTCTACAGCGACGCGTTGCGGCTGGTGCAGGTGAGGGACGAGACCGGCTACCGGATCGTCGCGCGCGACCGGCCGTACTCGAACGACTTCGATCGCGCGCGGCTTCTCGTGAGCAACCAGTTTCCCGTGCTCTGCGCGATGCACGCCCGCAGCTCCTGGGAAGCCGTCGGCGGCTTCGACGAGTCGCTGACGTCGCACGAAGATTGGGACTTCTGGCTCCGGCTCTCGGCCCGCTTCCCGTTCCAGCACGTCGCCAGCATCACGGCCGACTTCACGCACCGCCGCGACGGCTCGTCGATGACGAGCGGCATGCGCCCCGACTTCCTGCGGACCGCCGAGCTCATCTACGACCGGACGGCCGCCGACGCGGCCGGCCGCGCCGACGTCGCGCAGGCACGCGCCCGCTTCCTCGCCGAGCTCCGGGCGCAGGTCGGCGCGGCGGGCGACGCGCGTCCGACGACGGCCGGCGGCGCGACCGCCGACGCCGCCCCCGGAGCCTTCGACTGCTCGATCGTCCTGCCGGTCTTCAATCGCGCCGAGCTGACCGAGCAATGCCTCGTCGAGCTCGCCGCCGTGACGAACGGCGTCACCTTCGAGGTGATCATCGTCGACAACGCGTCGAGCGACCGGACGCCCGAGCTCTGCGCCGCGCTCGGCGGCGACGTGCAGATCATCCGCAACGCCGAGAACCTCGGCTTCGCCGCCGCGTGCAACCAGGGCGCAGGGGCGGCGCGCGGGCGCTACGTCGTCTTCCTCAACAACGACACGATCCCCCTCGACGGCTGGCTCCCGGCGCTCGTCCGCGAGCTCGACGCCGACCCGGCGGTACAGGTCGTGGGCAGCAAGCTGCTCTTCGCCGACGGCACCGTGCAGCACGCGGGCGTCGTCTTCGGGCGCGAGCTGCCGCTGCCCTACCACGCGTTCTACCACGCGCCCGGGACGCTTCCGGCCGTGAACAAACGGCGCGAGATGCAGTGCGTGACCGGGGCCTGCATGGCCGTCCGCCGCGACGCGTTCCTGGCGCTCGGCGGCTTCGACGAGAACTACCGCAACGGCTTCGAGGACGTCGACTTCTGCCTGCGCGTGCGGGCGCAGGGCGGTCGCGTCGTCTACCAGCCCGCGAGCGCGCTCTACCACCTCGAGAGCCAGACCCCGGGCCGCAAGGCCCACGACGAGGCGAACGGCAAGCGGTTCCTGGAGCGCTGGGCTTCCGAGTGGCACCACATCGGCGACGAGGACACGGTGCTCGTCCCGGAGGGTTGGTGCGTCCGCGACGTCGGCCGCGACGACACCAAGGCGCTCACCACGATCACCGACCTCGATGATCGCCGGCGCTGGGACGCGGTCGCGCGCCTACAGCAGGCGCTGCGCACCGACGATGCCGCGACGCTCCACGAGATGCTGACCGGCCGGCACGATTGGCCGGCCGACGCGGCGGTCCTCCGCTGGGTGGAGCGGCTGAAGCGGCTCCTCGGCATCGCCGACGCCGCGACGGCCGCGCACGGCTGAAGCCCGGGAAGGATCCCCGGGATCGCGATCACGGCCGGCAGCCGTCCGGCCGCCGCTCCGGTCGCGCCGCGCCTACACCCGCTTCGACGTGAGCTGCGGCGCGAGCGGGTTCAGCGGCGTGTAGCCCGACGCACGCGAACGCGCGATGCGCGTCCGGACGAGACGCGCGGCGGTGGTGTCGCGAGCGCCGACGGCCGCGCGCTCGAGCTGCTTCTGCCGGCGCGCGAGCGCCTCGATCATGCGGTCGAGCTCCTGCCAGAGCTCGGCGAGATCGGCCGGCGGCATCGGCGTCTCGGCGCGCATCGCCGCGATCGTCACGAGTAGCGGCTGCAGCTCGCGCTCGAGAGCGGCGACGTGCGACGCGACCTCGTCGAAGCCTTCCCACTTCCCGCTCCCGAGCTTGCGCTCGATCGCGTCGTAGGCGGCCGCGACCTCGTTCCAGAGCGCGACGGCGCGCTCCGTGGCGGCGAGCGCGTCGATCGGGTCAGGCGACATCGAACTCGGGCGTCCCGTTCCGCAGGACCTCGCGGTAGGCGCCGCCGATGATCCCGAACACGCGGCGGACCTGGAGCACGTGGCGGGCGCTCTTGCCGAGGTTCGCCTCCATCAGGTGATCGAGCATGAAGCGATAGAGCCGGTCGAGGTTGCGGGCGATCTCGCCGCCGCGCTTGTGGTCGAGGGTGGCCAGGAGCTCGGCGATGACGGCCTGGGCGCGGCTGAGCGCCTGCGCGAAGCCCGGGACGTCGCCGCCCTGGAGCCGCTGCTCGGCCTGCGCGAGGAAACGGTCGCCGCCGTCGAACATCATGAGGAGGAGCCGGCCCCGGTCGACGGTCTGGAACTGGGCCTGCTGGTACTGGCGGGCGGAGGTCTGCGCCGAGATCATGACTGGCTCCCGAGGGCGCCCGCGAGGAAGCTGCCCTGCGATTTGAGGCTCTGCACCAGGAGTTCGAGGCTGGTGAACTGAGCACGGAGGTTTTCCTCGAAGGCGTCGAGGTTGCGTTGGCCGGCGGCGATCCGCTCCTCCAGGGAGCGGATCTCGTCGGCGACGGCGGTGTTGTGGACGTCGATCAGGCCGCCGGACTGGCTGACCGCGGTCAGATACTCGGAGAGACGGTCCGCGACGCCGCTGCCGCCGTTCGCGCCCGCGAAGAGCTTGGCGACGTCCGACCCGCGCGACTGGAGCTGCGTCCGGAACGCCGCCTGGTCGAACGTGAGGGTGCCGTCGCGCGCGGTGGTGACGCCGACCTGCGCGAGGACCGTGTAGGCGTCGGCCCCGTCGTCACCCGTGGTGGTCGGGCCCGAGACGATGTCGCGGAGCGACTGCAGGATGCCACGCACCGTCGAGTCGAGAGCGAGCGGTCCGATACTGACCGTACGGTCGTCGCTGCTGGTGTCCTGCTCGATCGTGCTCTCGCCGGCCACGAACGTCACGATGTCGTTGAAGGCCTTCACGGCGGCGTCCACCTGGACGGCGATCGCGTCGTCGTCGCCGCTCACGCTGATCGACACCGGTCCGCCGGTGGCCCGGAGGTCGATCGCGACGCCGGGAATCACGTCGTCGAAGCTGTTGCCGGAGCGCGTCAGCGGGTCGGCGAAGCCGCTCACCGTGAATTGCGCGTCGCGCGCGCTCTGCGTGACGGCGACGCCGAGCGTCGTGTCGTCCGTCACGATGCTCACGGCCGACTCGGTGCCGGTCGCGTCGCTGCCGAGGCGCAGCCGATAGTCCGGGCTCGCCGTCGTCCCGACGTTGACGACCGAGGCGCTCGCGCCGGCATCGAGGGCGTCGATCGCGGCGGCGAGGTCGGAGAGCGTCGTCGTGGCGTCGACCGCGATCGTCTGCACGGTGCCGGTCGGCCCCACGCGGAAGGCGAAGGTGCCGCTGCCGGTCGCGACGGTGGAGGTCGCGGCGGCCTTGCCGTTGGCCGACGTCGCGACCGCCGGGCGCGCCAGCTGGTCGACCGTGATCTCGGTCGCGCCGTTGTGCGCCCCGGAGCCGGCCGTCGCGGTGAGGACGGTCTCGTTGCTCGACGCGGCCTTACGGATGAGCACGTCGTCCGGATTCTTCAGCTTGTTCACGGCGGTCAGGAACGCCGCGACCTTCGTGTTGAACGTCTGCAGCGCGATGCGACGCGTGTTGGCGTCCGTCCGCTGCGTCTGCAGCGTGCCGACGCCGCGCTGGCGCTCGAGCGCCACGAGCTGCGTCACGATGCTGTCCGTGTCGAGGCCGGTCGCGAGGCCGCCGATCGTGATCGTGGCCATCGCTCAGACCTCCTCGTCCACCAGCGCGCCGGGCGTCTTGCGCAATTGCTTCAACGCATCGATCACCGCCTCGGGCGGGATCTCGCGCAGCAGCTCTCCTGTTTCCGGATCGATCACCTTCACCACCACCCGATTCAGCTCCTTCTCGAACCGAAACGACAGCGAGAACGGCTTGAAGTTCGACGGCGCCGGCGGCGTGGACTCGGCCGGCGGCGGTTGTGCTTCGTCCTCCGCGCGCTTCTTGGTTTCCGCGGGCTTCGGGGGCTTCGGTGCGGCCTTCGCCTGCGCCGCGTCCACGGCCCGAGCTCCTTCGATTCGCGTGACCGACATCCTCGTTTCTCCCACGATGGCCGCCGGTGCTTGCGCACCGGCGGCCCTGCGCGGACCTACGTACTACCGACCTATCGGAGCAGCGACAGCGCGAGCGACGGCTGCTGATTCGCCTGCGCCAGCACCGAGACACCCGCCTGCTGGAGGATCGTGGTGCGGGTCAGATTGGCCGTTTCCTCCGCGACGTCGGCGTCGCGGATGCGCGACTCCGCGGCCGCGAAGTTCTCACGCGCGACGCGCAGGTTCGCGATCGCCGTGTTGAGCCGGCTCTCGACGGAGCCGAGCGAGCCGCGCCGGCTGGCGACCGTCGCGATCGCGGAGCCGATCGCGCCGAGCGCGGACTGCGCCGCCCCCGCGGTCGAGATGGACACGCTCGAGAGGCCGATGCCGCTCGACGAGCCGTCGACCGTGTTGAAGGAGATGCGGCTGTCGCTGGAGCCGTCCAAGCCGACCTGGAGGGACACCGTGGTGCCGGAGGAGAGCAGCGTCACGCCGTTGAACGTGGTCGTGTTCGAGATGCGGTCGATTTCCGACACGAGCGCCGTGAACTCCTCCTGCAGCGCGCTGCGCTGGGAGTCGCTGACGGTGCCCGTCGCGGACTGCGAGGAGAGCTCGGAGAGCCGGGCCAGGATCTCGCCGGTCTTGCCGAGCGCCTTCTCACCGATGCTGATGGCGCTGATGCCGTCGTTCGCGTTGCGGACGGCCTGCGAGACGATGCGGACGTCGGCGCGCAGCCGGTCGGCGATGGCGAGACCGGCGGCGTCGTCGGCCGCGCTGTTGATGCGCAGACCGGACGCGAGACGCTCGAGGGACTTGCTGAGACTGTGGCTCGAGGACTCGAGGTGTCGCTGAGCGGTCAGCGACGGGACGTTGGTGCTGATATTGAGAGCCATGGAACTCCTCCGTGGTTTGGTGGTCCCCGACGTCCGTGTCTGAGGCCTACGTTAGCGCTTCGGGAGCGACCACCGGGGGGACCCTCCCGCCCGGTTCACCGGCTCGTTCCCACTCGCGAACGTTATCGTCGGCACCCACGGGAAACTTGAGCGCCCGCGACGCTTTGCGCCCGCCCTGCGGACCCGCTTGGCGACCCGCCGCCGCAGCTCGCACGGCGCCTGACGGAGGGATCGGACACGCGCCGCGTGTCGTCGCGACGTTGCGGCGCGGGTCAGGAATCCGACACCCGTCGTCCGGCCGACCGGCGTTTCCGGCGCTTGCCGACGCGGGCGGCCTCCCGGCATGCTCGTCCTCGTGCGGTACCTGGTGGTGGGCGCGGGAGGGCACGCGCAGGAAGTGGCGTGGGCGCTCGTCGAGCACGAGCGCGGCCGTGGCGAGAGCCCGGAGCTTCTGTTCTTCGACGACGCCCTCCCGACGGGCCCCCTGCCCTCGGGCCTCGGCGCGGTCGCCGGCCCCCTCGAAGCGATCGCCGACCACGCCGATCGGCGCCGGAGCCTCCTCGTGCTCGGCGTCGGGCTCCCGAGCCTGAAGATGCGGCTCGGCGCGCGCGTCGCGTCGCTCGGCCTCGCCTGGGCGACGGTCGTCCATCCGCGCGCCGCCATCGGCCCGAACGTCGAGATCGGCCCGGGAAGCTACATCGCCGCGGGAGCGATCGTGACGGTGAACGTCCGGCTCGGCGCGTTCGTGACCGTGAACATGCACGCCCAAGTCGCGCACGACGGCATCGTCGGCGCGCATGCCACCCTCCATCCGAACGCGCACGTCGCGGGTAACGTCCGGATCGGCGCGGGCGCCGAGCTCGGCACGGGCGCGATCGTGCTGCCTGGGCTCACGGTCGGCGCCGGGGCCGTGCTCGGCGCGGGCGGGGTCGCGCTCGACGCGCTCGAGGACGGAGTCACCTACGTCGGCGTGCCGGCGCGGCCGGTGCGCCGGGCTGCGCGTCGGTCCGCCTGAGCGGAGCCGCCACGCCGACGACTCGGGGCGCGCGGCTCCTCGCGGTGCAGCCGCCGAGCGCCGAGCGCTCGCGCCAGCGGCCGCCATGGCGCGCTCCAGCGCCGATCGCAAGTCCGTGCAATCACAGCAAAGCCCCGTAGGATCCCGTCAGAAAATGGGTTGCGTGCGATCTGGCATGCCCTCTATCCTGTCAACTCATGCGGTGCTCGGCTCGGCTGCGGACGGTCCTGTGGATCGCGTCCCTCGTGTGGTCTCTCCAGGCTCGAGCCGCCGACGCCGCCGTCTGCAACCTGACCCCCGAGAACAACCCGATCCTCTTCGCCGCCTGCGGTCCGACGACCCCGGTCTGCACCATCCCCGGTGGGAGCGCACCCGCCGGCTGCGTCCTCGACTTCGGCAACCGCAAGGTCATCTTCACGGGCACCTTCGACGTGTCCCATCCGTCGCAGAAAGCGTCGACCCTGGTGGTCACCGCGGGGCAGATCGAGGTCCGCGGCGCCCTCAAGGCGCGCGCCGACAACAACAAGGGCGGCGGCACGATCGAGCTCACCGCCCTCGACAGCATCGTCGTGAGCGGCACCATCGACGTCTCCGGCAACAGCGGCGGGCTCGCCCGCTTGCGCGCCGGCGGCGCGATCGAGCTCGCGACCGGCGGGATCCTGCGCTCGAAGGGCATCGAGAGCGGCACCTCGAACGGCGCGAGCGGCGGCAGCGTCTCGATCGTCGCCGGCACGACCGTCTCCCACCGCGGGACCATCGACGTCAGCGGCGGCGTCCAGGGCGGCGGCGGCAGCCTCACGACCCAGGCCGGCACCGACACCCTCTTCACCCAGACCGTCGACGCGACCGGCGGCGTCAGCGACGGCGGCGACATCGACGTGCTCTCCGGCGACGACGTGCGCATCGAGAAGACCCTCGACGTCAGCAGCGTGAACGGCGGCGGCGGCGGCGACGTCACGGTGCGGGCGGGCGTGGACCGCCTCGGCGGCGTCAAGGTCGGCGGCACGCTCACCGTGATCGGCGACATCAAGTCGAACGGCAGCAGCGACGTCGACGGCGGTTGGGACGGGGGCGGCATCACGCTGCAGGCGTTCGGCCCGGCGATCATCTCGGGCGCGCTGCGCGCGGTCGGCGCGTCGCCCGGCGGCGGCGGCGGCGGGATCGTGGTCGACAGCAGCGACAACGTGCTGTCGCGCGTGACCGCGCTCGACGGCGACCTCACCCTCACCGGCACGATCGACGTCCACGGCGCGCAGAGCATCGTGAACGACGACAGCGGCTCCGGCGGCGACATCGACGTCTTCGTCGGCCGCGACGGCGCGATCACCGGCAGCATGGACCTCTCCGGAAGCGACGGCGGCGGCACGCTCAACGTCTACGGCGGGCGCACGGTGTCGTTCGGCGCGCTCGTGAGCGCGAAGGGCACCGCGGGCTTCGCGAGCGGCGGCTCGATCGCCATCCGTTCCGGTCTCGGCGCGCTCGGGACGCTCTCGGTGACGCGCACCCTCGACGTGACCGCCGACACCAACGCGATCGGCGGCGACGTCACGCTCGCGAGCTGCGGGCTCACCCTGGCGCCCGGCCTCACCGTGAACGCCTCCGCCTCGCTCGCGACCGCGAATCCGAGGATCACGCTTGTGTCGTCGGGCGCCATGGCGATCGGCGCGGGCGGCCTCTACCGCGCCGACCCGCCGGGACGGATCACCCTGATCCACAAGCCCGGCGTCGCGCCGGAGATCGGCGCCAACGTCACGTTCAATCCGGCGTACACCGAGGTCACGAACAACGAGGCGCCCTTCCCCGCCTGCGCCGTCTGCGGCGACGGCGTTCGACAGACGGGCGAGGTCTGCGACAACGGCGCGGCCGCCGACGGCGCGTGCTGCAACGCCGACTGCAGCGCCTTCGCGTGCCTCACGGTGACGCCGACCCCGACGCTGACGCCGACCTCGACCATCCCCACCAAGACCGCGACGCCGACGCGCACGCGCACGCCGACCCCGACCCGCACGCCGACGGCGACGCCGACGATCGTCCCGACCCCCGCTCCCACCAGTACCGCGCTCCCGCTGATCGAGCCCCGCGCCGTCCTCGAATGCGAGCGGACGCTCGGCAAGTCGAACGCGGCGGTCGTGCTCGACGGCCTCAAGACCTTCGAGGCCTGCGCGCTCGACGCCTTCAAGTGCCTGCACACGAAGATCGCGGGCGCGCCCCGCAGCGCGTGTCTCGCCGGAGCCGGCAAGCGCTGCAACGCGAAGCTCGCCAAGCTCGCCGCCAAGCACGTCCGGTTCCGCTCGCAGTTCCTCACGACCTGCGGCGGCGACCCGCCGAGCGTGCCGATCGAGATCATGCGCAGCACCGACGTCCTCGGCTTCGCACTCCTCCAGCCGCAGTGCTTCGGCCTCGAGCTGACCTCGCCGGAGGCCATCCTCGGCTGCCTGCAGATCGTGAGCCCGTGCGAGGCGCAGCACGCCCTCGGTATCGGCGCGCCGCGCATCGGCGATCTCCTCGGGCTCCTCGGCGTCGACGTCGGCGGCGAAGCCGTCTGCCTGCCGGCGCCCCTCGGCTCGAACGACGGCCTCGCGGGGCTGCCGGTGGCGTCGCAGGCCCTGCGCTGTCAGCGCGCGGTCGTGACCGGCGGACGAAAGCTCCTGTCGCGGCAGCTCTCGATCGCACGCACCTGCGTCGACTCGCTGCTGAAGTGTCGCCTCGGCGGCAAGCCGCGCGAGGCCTGCCAGAAGATCGGCGACGCCTGCGCGCGCAAGCTCGCCACCCTCGACGGCCCGTCGACCGGGGCGCGTGCCAAGATGCTGGCGGCGATCCACGGCGCCTGCGGCGCCCTTCCGCCCGACGTGCTCCGCGCGCCGGGCGGCATCGGCTACGCCGCGATCGACGAGCGCTGCGCCGACCTCGGCTCCGCGCCCGCCGACGACCCGGCGGCGATGGCCGCGTGCGTGGCGCGCGCGTACGGCTGCGCCGGCTCGGCGATCGTCCGTCAGAGCCTGCCGCTGGTCGACCGCGAGCTGGCCCGCGTCGGCGTGGCGCTCGGCGACGACGCGTTCTGCGCCCTCCCGACGCCGACCCCGACCGCGACCGCCACCCCGACGCTGACCGCGACGCCCACCGTCACGCCGACCCCGGCGCCGACGGCGACGCCGCTCGCGACCGCGACCGAAACGACCGACCCGGGCGCCACGCCGACCCCGACGCCCACCGCGACCAGCGGGACGCCGGTGCCGAGCGAGACGCCGACCGGCCCCGGCACGCCGACCGGCGTGCCGACCCCCGCCTGTCCGAACGCCGTCGTCGACCTCGGCGAACAGTGCGACCTCGGCGACGACGTCCCGGGCGACGGCTGCGGCCCCGACTGCCGCTTCGAGACCCTCATCCCGGGCGGCGGCACGCAGGTGACCGACTGCATCGCCGAGTGGGCCGTCATCAATCCCTTCAACACGCCCTTCCTCGGTACCGACGGGCTGCCGAGCTTCAAGCAACGCTGCGTCGACGGCGACCCGAGCTGCGACTTCGACCTGGCGTTCGACGACGCCTGCCATTTCCGTGTCGCGTTCTGCATGCAGAACGTCGACCCGCACCTCCAGGCGTGTACCGCGCCGCCCGGGATCACGAAGTACGTGCTGGTGAGTCCGCGCCCCGACTCGGCCGAGCAGATCGACAAGGACAACGCGAACGCCCTGCTCGGCGCCTTCGGGCGCTTGAGCGCGGTGCCGCCGTCGGGAACGAGCGGCAGCACGTTCGTGTTCGACCCGCCGCTCGTACTCGAAGCGCCCGACAACTGCACCGAGCCGGTCGACATCGTCGTCGGACGCCGGGGCCTCGCCGAGCGCAGCGAGAAGTTCCGCACCAACACGACCTCGGCGCCGCCGATCGGCGGAACGAAGGGCCTCGAGGACAGCGACACGCTCCTGCTGACCTGCCTCGACGCGCCCCTGCCGACCGCGACCCCGACGCCGACCGCGGCGCCGACCCCGACCCCGACCTCGACGCCGACGCCGTAACAGCGCCTCCCGGCGCGTGCGCGGGCACCTCGCATGCGACTTGTGGTTTGCGGCGTGACGCGCCCTCACCGTATATGCGTCGCGTGCCGTGTCTTCTCGTCCGCCGGGCGCGCCTCGCGTTCGCGCTCGCGTGTCTCGTGCCTGCGGCGACCCTCATGGAAGCAAGCGACGCCGCCGAGCTCTGCTGCAACCAGTCCAGCGCGGCGATGAACGCCAACCTGGTGTGCGCGCCGGCGGCCCACGCCTGCACCATCGGGGCACAGACCATCGACACCTCCCCGACGTGCCCGGGAGGCGAGGACGGGTGCGTCCTGAACTTCGGCGACCGTCCGGTTGCGATCGAGGGTGCCATCACGATCGGCGCCGGACGCCTCGCCATCCGCGCCCGCTCCGTCGCCGTCAACGCCAGGATCAACGCGGTCGGCGCGGCCGGCGTCGAGCTCCGGACGACCGCCACGAGCTGCGCCGAGGGCGCCGGCGATCTCGTCGTGCGCAGCACCATCGACGCGTCGTTCGCCGGCGTCGCCGGCGTCGTGCGCTTGATCTCCGCCTGCGGTCTCGCGGTCGAGTCGACCGGACAGCTGCTCGCGACCTCGGGCGGGGCATTCGGCGGCACGATCGATCTCCGCGCCGCCGCCACCCTCACGCAGGCGGGGACGATCAAGGCGCTCGGCGGAAGCGGCGACGGTGGCACGGTCTCCCTCGCGGCCGGCGGCGACCTCCGGGTCGAACGCGGCATCGACGTCCGCAGCCTCCGCGACGGCGACGGCGGAACGCTCCTTCTCCGCGCCGGCGATCGCACGCTTGCCGGCGCCGAGGGCGTCGGCGCGCTCACGGTCGTCGCGGACCTCGTCTCCGACGGCAGCACCGACAGCGACGGCTCCATCGGCAACTCCGGCGGAGACCTCGTCCTCGAAGCCTCCGGACCGGTCGTCGTCACCGCGACGAGCACGATCCGCGCGAACGGCGCGAGCCCGGACGGCGCCGGAGGCACGCTCACGATCGGGACCGAGGCGCCGCCGGCGGGCGTCCTCACCGCGCTCGACGGCGACGTATCCCTCCTCGGCCCGATCACGCTGCGCGGCGCCGCCACCGGCGACGGTGGCGAGGTCGTCGGCACGATCGGCAGGAGCCTCGCGCTCCAGGGCACGATCGACGTGAGCTCCGGCGGCGACGACGCGTTCGGGGGCGCCGTCGAGCTCGCGACGGGCGCCGACCTCCGCGTCGACGCCGCGATCGCCGCGAACGGCCGCGTGGCGAGCGCAAGCGGCGGCTCGGTCGATCTGAAGGCGGGCTTCGCCGCGCGCACGGCGACGCTGACGCTCGCGAAGAGCGTCGACGTCAGCGGCGGCAGCGGTTCGGACGGCGGCGACGCGCGGCTCGCCGCCTGCCGCCTCGACGTGCGCCCCGGCATCACCGTCGACGCCCGCGGCTCGAACGCCGACCTCGCCGATCCGACGATCGTGCTGGCGGCAGCGGAGGCGTTGACGATCGGCGCCAACGCCCGGTTCCTCGCGCAGCCCGCGAGCGGCACGCTGCTGGTGCGCGCCCCCATGACCGCCTCGTCGATCGCGAGCGGCGTGCAGTTCGACCCGAAGCTCTCGATGGCCGTCGCGACGCCGGCGCGCTCCCCCTTGCCGCCGTGCCCCCTGTGCGGCGACGGCATCCGCCAGCCCGGCGAGCCCTGCGATCCCGGCGCGGGTGCCGATGGGTCGTGCTGCCGGAGCGACTGCCTCGGCTTCTCGTGCGCGACCCGCACGCCGTCGCCGACGCCGACCACGCAGCCGACCGGTCCGACCGCGACGCCGACCCGCACCCCGACGCGCACGCCAACCCCGAGCCCGACGCCGACCGCGACCGTGACGCCGCCGCCCCCGGTGGTCGCGCCGCGCGCGCTGCTCACCTGCGAGCGCGCCCTCGCCAAGAGCTCGAGCCGGCTCGTCGCGGGCCGGCTCGCGTTCCTCGAGACCTGCGCGCTCGACGCGCTCACCTGCCTCGCGGCCGGCGAAGGCGAGGGCTCCGCGTGCATGGTGCGGGCGGCGCGCCGCTGCCGGAGCCGGTTCGCGAAGCTCGTCCGCGCACGCGAGAGGTTCGCCGCGAGCTTCGGAAAGGCCTGCGCCGGCGATCCGCCCGCGCTCCCCTTCGAAGCGCTGCGCTCACCGGGCTTCCTCGGCTTCGCGACGCTCGACGACACGTGCGCGGCCGAGGTCGGGCTCGGGCTCACGTCCGCGAGCGCCGTCCGCACGTGCGTCGAGCACGGAACCTGCGCCGCCGAGCGCGCTCTCGCGATCGCCTTGCCGAACGTCGGTACGCTCCTGCCGGCCGTGTTCGACGCCGCGCGCGCCGGGCTCTGCGTTCCGCTCGTCGAGGCGCCGACCTTGCCGCTGCCGTCGCGGCTCGCGGTGCGCTGCGAGCGCGTCATCGCGAGCGCCGGACGGAAGCTCCTCGCGAAACAGCTCACCGTGGCCCGCCGCTGCGTCGACACGCTCCTCGCCTGCCGGCTGACGGGACAGAGCCTGACCGCCTGCCGGGCGGAGGGCGGACGCTGCGCCGCGAAGCTCGCGGCGCTCGCCGACCCGGCCGGCGGCGTGCTCGCGCGCCTCACGGCGAGCGTCGTTCGCGGCTGCGCGGGCGTCCCCGCCGATCAGCTCGTCCTCCCGACCGGCCTCGGATTCGGATCGGTCGCCGCCGCATGTACGGCGCTCGGCGCGCCGCCGCCGACCGACGCGACGACGCTCGCGCCCTGCATCGGCGCCGCGTACGGCTGCGCCGCGGCCGTGCTCACGCGGCGCGCCCTGCCGCTCGCCGACGCGGAGCTGGCGCGCGTCGGCGTATCGCTCGGCGAGCCGTTCGCCTGCCCCGACGGCGTGCCGTCCCCGACGGCGACCCCGACGCCCACCCCCGGCGGCGCGACGGCGACGCGCACGGCCACCCCGACGCCCCTGCCGACGGCCGCGCCTGCGACCCTCCTCGTCCCGGGCGGCGGCGTCGGTGCGACCGACTGCGTGGTCGAGTGGACCGTCGCCGGCCGAGCCGTGACGCCGCCGCCGACCACGACCGTCGACTGCACGGACGGCGACCCGGCCTGCGATCTCGACGGCGCAGCCGACGACGCCTGTCACCTACGCGTCGGCTTCTGCCTGATCGGCTCCGATCCCAATCTCCCCGACTGTCCCGCCGCGGCCACACTCGCGTCGTTCACGCTGCAGAGCCCGCAGCCCACCTCCTCGAACCCGATCGACGCCGCCAACGCCGCGGCCCTCGTCGGAGCGATCGCGGACCTCACGGGCACCGCTCCCGGCGGCGCGAGCGGCAACGCGTTCACGTTCGCTCCGCCCCTCGCGCTGCCGCCATCCGCCAACTGCACGATGCCGGTCGAGGTCGTCGTCGAGCGCCGCGGGCTCGCCCGCCGCACGGAGCGCTTGCGGGCCCGCGGCATCGCGGACGCCGGTGCCAACGACAGCGACACGGTCTATCTCGGCTGCACCGCCCCGAGCTGACGCCGGCCGGCGACCGCGCGCCCGACCCCGGACGCGTCGCCGCCGCGTGTCGGATCTTCCCGGGCACGATAGAGTGCGCCGATGCGCCCCGAGGATCGCGTTCGCGCCGAAGCCGCCGCGCTCGGCTTCGCGGCCTGCGGCTTCGCCGCCGCCGTACCGATCGATCGCGGCGCTTTCCTCGATGGCTGGCTCGCGGCCGGCTTCGGCGCCGACATGCACTTCCTCGGACGCCATCCGGAGCGCCGGCTCACGGTGGCCGGCATCCTACCGCGCGCCCGCACCGTCATCACGCTCGCGTACCCGTACGCGCCGCCTCCGCCGCCTCCGCTCGACTGGCGCCGCACACTGCGCGGCCGCGTGGCCGCCTACGCACGCGGCACCGACTACCACGCCGCGGTCGAGGAGCGCCTGGTCGCGCTCGAAGGCACGCTCGCGCGCCTGTTCCCGGAGGCCGCCACGCGGCGCTACGTCGACACGGGGGCGGTGCTCGAACGCGAATGGGGCGTCCGCGGCGGCCTCGGTTGGTTCGGCAAGAACACCATGCTCCTCGCGACGCGGGCGGGCTCGTGGTTCTTTCTCGCCGAACTCGTGACCGAGGCGGCGCTCGGGCCGGACGCGCCGACCGGCGAGCATTGCGGCCGCTGTACGCGCTGCCTCGACGCCTGCCCGACGTCGGCGCTCGCCGGCGGGCTCGTCATGGACGCGCGGCGCTGCATCGCCTATCTCACCATCGAGCACCGCGGCGCCATCCCGCCGCACCTCCGCCCCGCGCTCGGTCCGTGGGTCTTCGGCTGCGACGTCTGCCAGGAAGTCTGTCCGTGGAACGCGCCGGCCCCGGCGACGCGCGCGCCCGACGCCGACGGACTGTTCCCGTTCCTCCCCGACCTCTTGCGGCTCGACCCGAGCGCGTTCCGGCGCCGCTTCACCGACACGTCGCTCGCCCGTACGCGCCGGCGCGGGCTGCTCCGCAACGCCGCCGTCGTGCTCGGCAACACCGGCAATCCGGCGGCCGTTCCGGCGCTGCGCTTCGCGCTCGGCGACCGCGAAGCGCTCGTGCGGCGGCACGCCGCCTGGGCGCTCGGGGCGATCGGGGGCGCGGAAGCGATCGACGCGCTCGCCGCGCGCGCCGCGACCGAGCCGGACCCGGCGGTGCGCTCGGAGATCGACGAAGCCCGGCGCGATGACGCGGGCGCGGCCGTATCCTTCTCTAGACCAGCGGACGTCCCGCCGCCGCCTTGATCGCGAGCGCCGCGAGCAGGCGGGTCCGGACCTGGTCCGCGGCGTGCGCGAGCGCTTCGGGTCCCTTGCCCGCGATGCGGGTACGGCCGCCGGCGATCATGTCGTGACCGCCCGCCCAGCGGCTTCCGAGCACCTGCTGGAGGACGTCACCCGCACTCACCTCGCGCTCGGTCGTGCGCAGCGACACGTGCAGGTGGTCCTTGTAGCGCCCGATCGCGCAGGCCCACTCGACCTCGTCGAGCCGCAGCAGGAAGTCGGCGACCTCCGCGACCATGTCCGGGTACTGCACCTCGGGGAGCACCGACACGACGACGCTGTCGTAGATCTGCGCGCGCTCGATGGCCTCGTGGAAGGCGGCGAAGTACTCGCGCGGCACGCGCGCGTTCTCGATCTTCCCGAGCCGCCGCTTGTTCGCGTACGGATAGAGGAACTGCGCGGCGGCGATGTCGGCCGGCGTCGACTCGCGACCGAGGTCCTGCGTCTCGGCCATGATGCCGTAGAAGAGCGCCGTCGCGATCTTGCTCTCGATCTCGAGCCGCGACTCGCGCACGTACTCGGTCAGGATGGTGGAGGTGGCGCCGTAGTTCTCGCGCAGATCGAGGAACGGCACGCCCTCGTAGCGGTCGTACGCGGGATGGTGGTCGATCACGACGGTCGGAATCTTCCCGACCGGCAGCGAGTTGTTGGTGCGACCCGGCTGCGTGTCGACCAACGCGACGTGGACGTCCCCCGCGAAGGACAGCGCGCTCACGGGCTCGAGGTCGATGTTCAGGTACGTGAGCATCGCCCGGTTCTCGGCGCGGCCGACGATGCCGCCCTGGGCGATCACCGTCTCCGTGCCGAGCAGCTCCTGCACCAGGAACTTGAGCGCCGCGGCGCTCGCGAGCGCGTCCGGATCGGGATTGTCGTGCGGCAGGATCACCAGCGGCGCCGGACCCTCCAGAGCCTGGAGGAGACCGGCGAGCATACTTTTCGGAGGCACACCCGCCATGCGGTGTCGTACGCGACGACGGCGGGATTATAGGGGCCGCCCCCCGGGTTGTCCAAGTCGCATTCGCCCTCGCGTCTTCCGCGTGGCGGCTCGCAAGTGCCTGTGCTAGCAGCACATTGGATGTCGGCGATCGGGGATCTGCGGGCCTGCTTCGCGCGCGCGACCGCGGCCGGCGACGAGGCCGCCATCGCGCCGGGCGCGCTCGTGATCGCGCGCATCGGCCACCCCGAGCTCGCTCCCGAGCCGAGCCTCGCGGCTCTCGACGCCCTCGCCGAAGGCATCCGGCCGCGCCTCCTCGCGGGCGACCCGCCGGAACGCCGCGCCGCCGTGCTCGCCCGGTACCTCTTCGAGGAGCAGGGATTCCGCGGCAACAGGGACGACTACTACGACCCGCGGAACAGCTTCCTGAACGACGTGCTCGAGCGGCGGACCGGCATCCCCATCACGCTCGCCGTCGTGATGATCGAGGTCGGCGCGCGCGTCGGCGTCCGGCTCGAAGGCGTGGGCTTCCCCGGCCACTTCCTCGTGCGCGTGAGCGGCTGCCACGACGACCATCTCCTCGACCCCTTCTTCGGCGGCCGACCCGTCGCCTACGACGAGCTGCGCGAGCGCCTGCGCGCGTTCTACGCCGCGAGCGGCGCGCCCTCGGACGGCAATCTGCAGCGCGCTCTTCCCCAGGCACTGCGATCGGCGGGTACCTCCGGCATCCTGAGCCGAACGCTCGCGAACCTCCTGGCCATCTACCGCGAACGTGACGCGCACGATCAAGCGCTCGCCACCGTCGAGCTCCTCCTGCTGCTCTGGCCCGACGCCCCGGAGTACGTGCGCCTGCGCGGCCTCCTCTACGAGCAGCTCGAGTGCTTCGCGTCCGCGCTCGCCGACTTCCGACGCTACCTCGCGCTCGCTCCCGACGCGCCGACCGCCGCCGCGATCCGCATCCATCTGGAGCGCCTCGAGCAGGTCACCGATACGACGCTGCACTGAAGCCTCCGCCTTTGCCCGCCCCGGGCCATCTGCTAGCGTGCCGAGATCGCAAAGGGGTGTGATGGCGGATCGGGTCGTCCCTGAGGAGTTCTTTCGCGAGCGGTACGGGGTGTCGCCGCACGCGCTCGAGCGCGTGCTCGGCTCCGCGCTCGCGCGCCGCGCCGACGACGGCGACCTCTACTTCGAGTTCCGCACCGCCGAGGCCCTGAGCCTCGAAGAAGGCCAGGTCAAGAAGGCCAACAAAGACGTGCGTCAGGGCGTCGGCGTGCGCGTCGTGGCGGGCGAGAAGACGGGCTACGCCTACACCGACGACGTCACGCTCACGACGCTCACGGAGGCGGCCCGCACCGCCGGGCACATCGCGAGCGGCAGCGGCGACGCGCACGCCGTCGCGGTCCGCTCGACCCGCTCCGAGCGCGAGCTCTACACCCTCCCCGCCTCGCCGCTCGACGCGCCCCTCACCGCCAAGGTCGAGCTGCTCGAGGCCGTCGACCGAGCCGCTCGCGCCTTCGATCCGCGCATCAAGAACGTCTTCGCGTCGCTCGCGATGGAGCAGAAGCTCGTCATGATCGCGACCGCCGACGGCCGCCTCGTGAGCGACGTACAGCCGCTCGCCCGCCTGAACGTCACCTGCATCGCCGAGGGCGCCACCGGCCGCCAGCAGGGCACCTATGGCGGCGGCGGGCGACAGACATTCGGCTTCCTCGTCGAAGGCGATCGCCATCTGCGCTTCGCGCGCGAGGCCGCGCGTCAAGCGGTGCTGAACCTCGACGCCGTCGACGCGCCGGCGGGCGAGATGACGGTCGTGCTCGGCCCCGGCTGGCCCGGCATCCTCCTCCACGAGGCGATCGGGCACGGCCTCGAGGGCGACTTCAACCGCAAGGGCACCTCGGCCTTCGCGAACCTCCTCGGAGAGCGCGTCGCCTCCGAGCTCTGCACCGTCATCGACGACGGCACGATCGCGAACCGCCGCGGCTCGCTCAACGTCGACGACGAGGGAACCCCGACGCGGCGGACCGTGCTCATCGAGCGCGGCATCCTGCGCGGCTACTTGCAGGACCGGCTGAACGCGCGCCTCATGGGGGTCGCCCCGACCGGCAACGGCCGCCGTGAGAGCTTCGCGAGCGCGCCGATGCCGCGCATGACCAACACGTTCATGCTGGCGGGCGACTCCACCCCGGACGAGATCTTGCGCTCGGTCGACCGCGGCCTCTTCGCCGTGTCCTTCGGCGGCGGCCAGGTCGACATCACGAACGGCAAGTTCGTGTTCTCGGCGAGCGAGGCGTACCTCGTCGAGGGCGGCAAGATGACGCGGCCGGTGAAAGGCGCGACCCTGATCGGCAACGGCCCGGACGTGCTGACGCGTATCGGCATGGTGGGACACGACCTCCAGCTCGACGAGGGCATCGGCACCTGCGGCAAGAACGGTCAATCGGTGCCGGTCGGGGTCGGGCTGCCGACGATCCGCATCGACGGGCTCACGGTCGGCGGGACGCGCGCGTGAGCACGCGCGCCGAGGGCCCCGAGATGGAGGGCACCCTGCGTCGCGTGCTCGAGCACGCGACGCGCGCCGGCGCGGTCGGCGCCGACGCCGTGCTGGTCGAGAGCACCGCGTTCGCGGCCGGCGTCCGCCTCGGCGAGATCGAGAAACTCACGGACGCGCGCGAGCGCCGGCTCGGCCTCCGCGTCTTCGCGGGCGCGAGCGTCGCGATCGCCGCCACCGCCGACCTCTCACCGGGCGGGCTCGCGCGCTTCGCCGCGGATGCCGTCGGGCTCGCGCGCGTGACCGCGTCCGACCCGCTCGCGGGCCTCCCCGATCCGAGCGCCCTCGCGACCGACGCGCCCGACCTCGACCTCTACGATGAAACCGCGGACGCACCGAACCCCGACCACGCCCTCGCTCAGGCCCGCACCGCCGAACGCGCCGCGCTCGCGGTCGATCCGCGGCTCGCCAACTCCGAGGGCGCCGAGTTCTCGCAGGACGCCTCGACGATCGCCTACGCGTCGACGCTCGGCTTCGCGGGCAGCTACCGTCGCTCGAGCTTCCACCTCGGCGTCGAGCCCGTCGCGAGCCACGAGGGCGGCATGCAGCGTGACTTCTGGTACGCGCGCGCCCGCCATCTTGCCCGCCTCGACGACCCCGTGGCGATCGGGGAGCGCGCCGCCGCGCGTACGCTGCGCCGCCTCGGCGCCCGGCGCGTGAAGACACAGGAGGCGCCCGTGATCTTCGAGGCGCCGGTGGCGGTCTCGCTCCTCGGGCACCTGGCCGGGGCGGTGACGGGCCAGAGCCTCTACCGCGGCACCTCGTTCCTGCTGGGGCGGCTCGGCGACACGATCGCGGCCCCCTGCATGACGGTGATCGACGACGGCCGGATGCCGCGCGGCCACGGGTCGCGGCCGTTCGACGCCGAAGGCCTGCCGACCCGCCGCACCGTGGTCGTCGAGCGCGGCGTGCTGAGGAGCTACCTGCTCGACACGTACTCGGCCAAGCGTCTCGCGCTGACGTCGACGGGCAACGCGGCGCGCGCCATCGGCGACGCTCCGAGCGCCGCCCCGACGAACTTCTACCTGGAGGCCGGGCCGCATTCGTTCGAGTCGATCGTCGCCTCGGTCGAGCGCGGGCTCCTCGTCACCGAGCTCATCGGCTTCGGCGTGAACGCCGTCACCGGCGACTACTCGCGCGGCGCCGCCGGGCTCTGGATCGAGCACGGTGAGATCGTGCACCCCGTCGAGGAGATCACGATCGCCGGCAATCTCCTCGACATGTTCCGCAATGTCGAGATGGTCGGCGCCGACCTCGAGTTCCGCGGCGCCATGGCCGCCCCCACGCTGAAGATCGGTCACATGACGATCGCCGGATCCTAGAAACCCACCGCGCGCATGTCGCCCCTGCCGCCCCCCTCGTCGCCCGCGCCGCCCCCCGAGCCGCGCCGATCGAGCTTCACCGCCAGCCTCGGACTCGCGCGCGGCCAGGTGGTGGTCTACTTCTTCTTCGCCGCGTTCCTCTTCCTCCTCTGGCAGCTCTACGCGGTATTCTCGGGCTTCCTCGTCCCGATCGTCTGGGCGGCGATCCTCGCGATGTTGTTCTTCCCATTGTTCCGCATCGTGCTGGGGTGGTGCGGCGGGCGCGAGACGGTCGCGGCGCTCGCGCTGACCCTGTCGATCACCGGGGGCGTGCTCCTGCCGACGATCTCGCTCTCGAGCGTCATCACGCACGAAGCCATCGGGTTCTACCAGCGCGCGAGCCAGTACGTCGGCTCGGGGACGCTCGCCGCCGATGTCGATCGCCTCCGGCAATCGCGGCTCGGCCGCTGGATCGACCGCCTCGAAGGTTACGAGATCGACTGGAACGCGGTCGCGCGCTCGAGCGTCGACACGGTCGGCACGCTGATCGTCGCGCAGGTAACGTCGGTGGCGAAGAACGTCGCCGTGTTCCTCTTCGACTTCACGATCATGGTGTTCACGCTCTTCTTCCTCTTCCGCGACGGCGAGCGCATGTACCGCGCGCTGCGCAACATGATCCCCATGGACCCGGCCCACAAGGACGCGATCTTCAGCGTGCTCTACCAGACGCTCTCGGCGGTCACGCAGGGCATGGTCGCGACCGCGCTCGCGCAGGGCGTGCTCACCTGGGTCGCGCTATGGGCCCTCGGCCTCCCGTACACGGCGTTCCTCGGCGTCGCCGCCGGGATCCTGTCGCTCGTCCCGTTCGTCGGGGCCGCCGGAGTATGGATCCCGTGCACGATCTACCTCGCGGCGACCGGCGACTACTTCCGCGCGCTGATCCTCCTCGTGTACGGCTCCGTGGTGATCAGCATGGTCGACAACGTCCTGCGCCCGCTCCTGATCGGCGGCCAGACCCGCCTCCCCACCCTCTTCCTCTTCTTCGGGATCCTCGGCGGGGTGCAGGTCTACGGCGTGCTCGGCCTCTTCCTCGGACCGGTGCTCCTGGCGATCGCGATCGCGTTCATCCGGATCTACCAGGAGCAGTTCGCGACGGTCGAGCACGAGCGCCGCGTGGAGGCGTGACGGGGCGCGCCTCGGAGGGGACGGGGTGACGCCTCGGGGCGAGGCGTGACGCCGTCGACGACTACTTGCGCCAGGCCTCCAGGCCGGCGAGGTCGTGGATGCTGGCGCGCTGATTGAGGCGCTGGATCCAGCCCGCGACGTTCTTCCATTCCGGATCGAGCTCGACGCCGAGCGCGCCCAGGATCACCACGCGCGGCGCGAAGGCGACGTCGGCGAGCGAGAACGTTCCCGCGAGCCACTGACGTCCGGCGAGCGATCCGTCGATGACGGCGAGCATGCGCTGCACCTGCTGGCGGGCGTTCGCCAGCTTGTCGCCGTCGCGCTCGCCCTCGGGCTTGTTGAGCTCGTTCATGATGATGCCCGTGACCGGGATGAAGGCGTTGTCGGCGTAGTCCTCGAAGGTCCGCACGCGGGCGCGCGCGGAGGAGTCCGACGGCAGGAGCGGCGGGTGGGGGTACTCGTCCTCGAGGTACTCGTTGATGATCGTCGAGTCGTACACGATCATCTCGTCGTCGATCAGCACCGGCACCTTGCCGAAGGGGTTCAGCTTGAGGAACTCCGGGCGCTTCTGCTCTCCGGCTTTGAGGTCCACCGGAACGATCTCGAAGCTCAGATCCTTCTCGGCCAGGACGATCCGGGTCTTCTGGCAGAACGGGCACTCTGGAGAGTCGTACAGTTTCAACATGCAAACACCTCGCCCCAACCGTGTTCGGACCGCCCATCCGACGGCCCTCTGAATCGCGTGACCTTATGGGAAACGGCTGGCGTCCGCAATTCTGATCGCATGATTTTTTCGCCTATTTTTCGGGATTTCCGCGCGCAGCGGCGTGGCCTTCCGCTCAGGGCAGGTGTTGCCATGCGTGATACGAGCTGCGCACGAGCGGACCCGATTCGACGTAGGCGAACCCCATGCGGCGCGCCTCGTCGCCGAGCGCGGCGAACTCCTGCGGCGCGACGTAGCGATCCACGGGAAGCTCTTCCGCGCTCGGGCGGAGATACTGACCGAGCGTCAGCACGTCGCAGCCGGTCGCGCGCACGTCGGCGAGCACCGCGAGCACCTCGTCCAGGCGCTCGCCGAGCCCGAGCATCAGCCCGGTCTTGGTACGGACGTCCGGACGCATCCCCTTCGCCGCGCGCAGGATCCCGAGCGAGCGCTCGTACGTGGCGCCGGGCCGCACCTGCTTGTAGAGCCGCGGCACCGTCTCCGTGTTGTGATTCAGGATCGCGATCGGCGCCGCGACGACCGTCGCGAGCGCCGCGTGGTCGCCCTGGAGGTCGGGGATCAGGACCTCGATGGTGCACTCGGGTACGAGCGCCTTCACCGCCGATGCCGCCGCCGCGAAGTGCGCGGCCCCACCGTCCGGGAGATCGTCCCGGTTCACGGAGGTCATGACGACGTGCCGCAAGCCGAGGCGCGCGACGGCCTCCGCGACGCGCCGGGGCTCGTCGGGATCGACCGGCAGCGGCCTGCCATGGCCAACCGCGCAGAAGCGACACGCGCGCGTGCAGGTGTCGCCGAGCAGCATGACGGTCGCCGTGTGGTGCGACCAGCACTCGCCGAGGTTCGGACACCGCGCCTCCTCGCAGACCGTGTGGAGGCCGAGCGCACGCACGGTGGCACGCGTCTCCGCGACCGCTTTTCCCGTCGGTGCGCGGCTCCTGATCCAGTCGGGGTGGCGCCGTGCGATCGTCACGGGCGCCTCTCGGCGTCGTCGACGCCCTCGAAGACCCGCAGGAACTCGTCGACGACGAGCGCCTCGACCTCCGCCATCGCCGGACGGGCTCCCATCGCCTCCTCGAGGGACGTCACCCCGACGTCGGCGAGACCGCACGGCACGATGGCCGCGAACTCGCGCCGGAGGTCGGCGACGTTGAGCGCGAAGCCGTGCATCGTGATCCAGCGCCGGATGCCGACCCCGATCGCCGCGAGCTTGGCGTTCCCCAGCCACACTCCGGTAAAACCGCGCCGCCGACGCGCCGCGAGCCCGCAACGGGCAGCCACGGCGATCACCACTGCTTCGAGCGCGCGCAAGTAGCGGTCGACGTCGCGCTCGCAGCGTCCGAGATCGATGATCGGATACCCGACGAGCTGGCCCGGACCGTGGTAGGTGACGTCGCCGCCGCGGTTCACGCGCAGGACGGGCGCGATGGGGGCAAGCACGTGGCGGGCGTCGCCGCGGCGTCCGAGCGTGATCACGGGCGGATGCTCGACGAGCAGGACCTGCTCCGGGCCGCCGGCGAGGACGCGATCGCGCGCCGCCTCCTGAACGGCGAGAGCCGCTGCGTAGTCGAGCCGGCCGAGGCGATGCACCTCGAGA
Organism: Deltaproteobacteria bacterium; assembly: GCA_020848745.1. Lineage (NCBI taxonomy): Bacteria > Pseudomonadati > Myxococcota > Myxococcia > Deltaproteobacteria bacterium. The sequence goes on from JADLHM010000059.1 coordinate 111,392, forward strand.
CGCGAGGGCTCCGACCAGCGTCCGGCCGCGACGCCGGCGCTCACGCGACCACCAACCCGATCGGGCCCTCGAGCAGGCGCTTCAGCTCCTCGAGGAACCGCCCCGCCATGACGCCGTCGATGCCCACGCGACGATTATAGGGATGGGCGACGGCCTTCGAAACCCAGGGAAGCGATCACGCGCCGGCGCGCGCCGCGGCCGCGGCGCACGGCGCGAACGACCGGCGGTGCAACGGCGTCGGTCCGTGCGCGGCGAGCGCCCGCAGGTGCTCGGGCGTCGCGTAGCCGACGTGGCGCGCGAAGCCGTACACCGGATAGAGCGCGTCGACGGCCTGCATCAGTCCGTCGCGATGCACCTTGGCGACGATCGACGCCGCCGCGACCGAGTAGACGATCGCGTCGGCTCGGACGTAGCGCGTCTGCGGCACGTCGAGATCGGGGATGTGCCGCGCGTCGACCACGAGGTGGTCGGGAGCGAACGGCAGCGCAGCCACCGCCCGGCGCATCGCCTCGAGCCCGGCGCGGTAGATGTTCAGGCGGTCGATCTCCTCCGGATCGACGACGCCGAGGCCGACGCCGAGCGCGGTCTCCCGGATGGCGGCGGCCGCCTCCTCCCGCGCCGGGGCCGACAGGAGCTTCGAGTCCGCGATGCCCCGGAGCGGGGTCGCACCGGCAGCGAAGACGACCGCCGCCGCGACGACCGGGCCCGCGAGCGGGCCCATGCCCACCTCATCGACGCCCGCGACGCGCGCGAGGCCGGCGCTCCACAGGAGCCGCTCGACGTACGGCGCCGTCTCCCGCACCGAGCGCGTCCCCGTGGTCGCGGGTCGCGTCGCGCCAGCTTTCCGAGTCCCCACCGCGTCCTCCAGAGGCTCGCAGCTCGCACGCGACCCCCGACCTGTCAAGTCGGACCTCATCCGAACGCCCGCTCACCGAACCACCAGAGCGCCATGACGAGGATCGCTCCGGAGGCGACGACGACCACCGCGCGGCGATGCCTGCTCCGCTCGATCGCCGCGATCATCGGGAACGTCACGAGCACCACCACGAGCTGTCCCGCCTCGACCCCGAGATTGAACGCCAGGAGGGACGCGATCAAGCCTTCCCGCGGCAGGTGCATCTCGCGGAGGATGGACGCGAAGCCAAACCCGTGCACGAGTCCGAACACGAACGTGACGCGCCAGCGTCCGCGCGTCCGGTCGAGGAGCAGGTTCTCGAGCGCCACCCAGGCGATCGAAAGCGCGATCGCGCTCTCCACCAGTTGCGCCGGCAGCGCCACCACGTCGAGCACGGCGAGGCTCAGCGTCACGCTATGCGCGACCGTGAACGCCGTCACCACCGCCACGAGCGATCGCAGGCCTCCGCCGACGAGCAGGAGCGCCACCAGGAACAGGATGTGGTCGTACCCCGTCGCGATGTGCTCGACGCCGAGCACGAAGAAGCGGCGGAACGCGGGCCAGAATCCCCCGCTCGTCTCGCCGAGCACGGCCTCCTGATCCGTCGGCGTGAAGACGTGCTCGATGAGCGCGCCGCCGACGCGGATCTTCGCGAGATTCTGCCCGTCCACCGCCGTGAGCGCCGGGAGCCGCACGACGACCCGCAGCGGCGACGCGTCGGGGCACGGGCCCGTCAGGCGGAAACGCACCAGCTCGTTCGGCTCCAGCGTCGAGTCGCGGAGCGTCAACGGACACGGCGTGCCCCCGGCCTCGACGACGAGCGCCGCGGCGAAGCGGCGGGCGAGACGCGGGAACCGGCTCCGCACCTCGGCGTCGCTCGTGGCGCCGTCGCCGTCGACGTCCGCCGCGAGATCGTGCACCGAGAGCACGAGGTCGAAGCGCACCTCGCCGTTCGCGATCACGACGTCCGAGTAGCCGATGCCCTGCTGGTGCGCGGCGACGGGCGTCGCGCCGAGGAGACCGACGATCAGCGCCGCGGCGCAGCGGATCACCCGAGCGGGCAGGCCGCGCGCCCTCAGTGCTCGTGCATCGACTCGCCGAGAGCGAGCTTGCAGAGGCGGCGCACCTGCGGGTCGGCGTGGCTCCGCTCGAGCGATTCGAGGATCTCCTGCGCCTCGGGCTTGCCGCTGCGCTTGAGCGCGAACGCGGCCGCGGTCTGCGCGTCGGGGCGCCCTCCTTCGAGCGTCACGCGCAACACCTCGATCGCCTCGGGCGTCGCGATCTCGGCGAGCGCGTCGGCGGCCGCGAGCACCATCGGCTTCTCCCCCGTCGCCATGGCGTCTCCGAGGACCTTCACGACGCGCGCGTCCCGCACGCCCCCGAGGGACCTCGAGAGCTCGAGCCGGAGGTTCGGAGAGCCGTCGGCGGCGAGCGTCTCGGCGACGCGCCCGAGCGCCTCCGGCGTCCCGACCTTGATCAGCCCCCGGCATGCCGCCAGGCGGAGGGCATCGTCGCCGCTCCGGCTCCATGCGAGCAGGCGATCGGTCGGCGGCAGACGGCCAAGCGTCACGAGGACGTCCAAGGCCGCCGGCTGCAGCCCGCCGGCGTCGCCGAGCTGCGCCTCGGCGAGGTCACCCATTCCCGGAGCACCGGCGCGCGCGAGCCGCACCATCACCGCCGCTCGCTCCGCGAGCGGCTGGCGCCCGTCGCCGAGCCAGGCCGCGAGAGGCGCGAGCCGCCCGGTGTCGAGCAGCGGAACGAGCGTGCGCCGCGACGTCATCGCCGCGAGCGCATGCGCACGGAGCGCCGCCTCCGGACCCACGAGGGTGGCGACGAAGAAGTCCGCGGCGGCCTCATCGTCGTCACGCGCCGCGAGGTACGCGGCGACACGCTCCGTCACCGCACGATCGGTGAGCCACGCCACGTCGTTCACGGTGTCGAGGCGTTGGGTCCAGCGCCAGTACGTACCCTCCGGCAGCACCTTCCGGAAGCTCGAGAAGTTCGGAAGCGGCACGGCCAGCACCAGCGTCTCGGCGCCGGCGACGAAGTACGGCTTGGTCGTGGCGAAGAGCATCTCCTGGGCGAGCGCCATCGTCTCGCCGGCCACCGCCTCTCCTTTCAGCACTCGTCCGATCCGGATCCGGAAGACCTGAAGCTTCGCATCCGCGGACGGGGTGCTGGACTCGACCGTGCCCCGCACGACGAGGTCCGATCCATCGATGTCCGTGAAGAGGTCGGCCGCGTCGGCGGAGCCCGCCAGCACGACAGCAGCGAAGAAGGCGGACACGGTCGCCCAGCGGCGCCGCGCCGCGGTCGTTTGCATCATGCGGAAGGTTCTACTGGGGGCGATCCCGCTTGGGAACGCCCCCAGTCGACCGGAGCCAGCTTACGGAAGCGCGACGCCCTTGTAGAGGCCGTCGCCGTCGAAGTCGATGAAGAGCGGGTTCGCGATCGCCATGGCGGTCACGCCGCACTGCCCGAGGTTGCCGTCGCTGAGCTCGGCAACGGTCTGGTTCAGTACCGTGCAGGTTCCGAAGAACGGGCAGGCGCCGGCGCCGGTAAAGCCGCAGCGCTTGCACGGATCCGTATTGCAGGCCTTGTCGAACATCGACTGCGGGTTCATCGGGAAGAGCGGTTTGGATATGCCGTCCTGGCCGCGCACCGCGACGATCACCCACGAATCCTGCGTGATCGTGAGTGGCTGATCCGAGCTCGACTCGAGCCGGAAGTCGCCGTTCACCGGCACCGTGCTCTTGGTCGGCGTGATCACGAAATCTGGCGTCGGGGTGCAGACCTTCTTCACGCCGCCGACGAAGTTCGGGGACGTGGGCACGCACGAGGGCGTGTTGTTGACGTAGATCTCGACCCGGTCGTACTCGGCCCAAGTTGGACTCTGGATGTCGACGTGGACCGTCGCGCTCCCGCCGTTGGCCAGCACGAGGAGCGGGTCGGCGAGGTCGTGACTCGCAAACAGGCCGGGGTTGCCTTCGACGCTGACGCGCATGAATGGACCGCTCGTGCAGACGTTGCGGCCCGCGTTCACGCTGTCGGCGAGATCCGCCGGGTCGAGGAGCGCCGGGTCGTCCGTCGCCGACGCCAGCATGTTCCGCGGTCCGCCCGCCTGGACGATGGTCGTCGAGTGCGTGTCGGAGTCGCAGACGATGCCCTTGCGCAGCAGGGGGTGCGTCGAGTCGAAGTTGTTGAGCATGCTGATGTAGTCGCCGAGGTTCTCGCCGAGCGCGAGGGGGTTCTGGTCGCGGCTGCTCTCGATCCAGAGCTCGAGCGCGGTGAGCTCGTCGCTGTACAGGTTGGTGACGCTCGGATCCTGGCGAATGTTCGCCGGCGGCGTGCTCGACTGCGGCGGCGCCACCGTCGAGTCGATGCCGGAGGTGCGGAAATAGCCGAGCGTGCCGCTGTTGAAGTGGTTCGCCTGGACGACCGTGGCATTGTGCGGCGCGCCCTTGGCGGTGAGCGCCACCTCATTGATGCTGAGGTCGTAGCTGCCGTTGGACGGATACCCGAGCCCCGCCGGCACTCCCGCGCGGCCCCAATCGATCCCCCCGCCGGTGACGCTTCCCGGCACGATGTCCACCGGGTAGGCGCCGAAGTGGCCGCTGTCGAAATAGGTGACCTCGTTGCTGAGGCCGGCCTTGATGAGCGACGACGCGCCGAGCGCCGCGACGTCGGCCGTGAGGTCGGTCTTGAAGTCGTGGTCGCTCGCCACGAAGTAGTCGACGCCCTCGGCGAGCATCGTGACGATGCGCTCCTTCTTCGAGACGGCCGAGTCGGGGCTGTTGATGAGGTGGACGTGGTGGTCGGCCGAGACGAAGCCCGTCGTATCGACGACCGGCACGACCGACGCCGTCACGACCTGCGGCGTCGCGGCGGCGCCGGCAACCACCGTGAGATTGGTCTTGCTGACCGAGTACTCGGGGCCGTGCGACACGACGATCTGGTAACTCCCGGGCTGCAACGCGAAGACCGGCGTGCTGCCGCTCGGGCCCGCGAACTGCACTTGCGGCAGGCCGTGGATCGCCACCTTCTCGCGCGCGTCGTATCCGAAGATGTTGCCGAAGGCGTGGAGCGAGCCGAAGATCGTCTCGTCGATGCCGGGATCCACGGCTTGCGCGGCGCCCACGACGGAGACCTTGGCCGCGATGGGATCGGACGTGACGCCGTTGGTCACGTCGACCCGCACGAACCCGGTCGCGGGCACGTCGAAGTCGACGACCGTGACCTTCTTCACCGAGATCTGGTGCTGCGTCGGGGACGCTCCGCCCCCTTCGTACGGATACCCGGGGATCTTCACCATCGCGCGGTAGTCGCCGACCGGGAGCGTGCCCTGGAAGAAGCCGCCGTCCTTGGTCTCGAAGACGTTCATGACGGCGTACTGCGACAAGCGCGCGCCCGGCGCCTTTACGATGGAGACGCGCGCGCCGTCGACCGGCACACCGCCCACGCGCACCGTGCCCTGGACGTAGCCCGTCTTCAGCCCGTCGTCGATGATCTCGCCGCGCGCGACGAGCTTGTGTCGCGCGTCGACGACGCGGCCCATGCCGTTGTCGGAAACCGCGAACCATCGCGTGTAGGAGCCCTGCCCGCCAACGGCAAGCGACAGCTCCCCGGCCGGCTTGCCGTTCTTGCACGGCCCGATGTCGATCGCCTGGTCGGGCGGTTCGCAATCGGTGTTGATCTCGCAGACGACGTCGCACGCGGGTTGCCCGGTGCCGCCGCACGGCACACCCCCGGACGTCTTCGAGCACACGCCCTGGTCGCCCGCCGACAGGACCGAAAGCAGGCTCTGGCCGTAGACGGGCACGACGACTCCCGACTGCGAGAAAGCACTGGTGTCGATCGAGAGCTGCGGAATCAAGCCGTAGGAGACCCCCTGTGACTCACCGAACCCGAACCAGCCGAGGTAGGTGAACGGATAGAGCGAGATCTCGTTCGCCGGCGTACCGCCGAGCCGCAGCGCGGCTTCCCCGAAGCCGAGGCCCGGAGCCACGACCTCGAGCTGGCCCCCGCCGCTCGTGTAGTCGCCGGCGTAGATCTCGAGCCGCTTCGCGCCGTCGTTCTGGACGATGGTCTCGATCTTCATGAAGTCGTCGCCCGGGCTCAGGGTGTACTCGTTGATGACCGTAACGGGGATGTCGTTGTCGATCGCGAACGGCGGGATCGACAGCGATCCCGAGAAGCCCTTGATCGCGACGGCCGGATCGATCGGGTCGAAGAGATCGTCGGGGCCGCTCGTCTGGAGAACCGCCGGGCCGCCGCTCGCGCCGTCGTTCAGGACCGTGATGCTGGTCGGGTTGTCGGTCGACGAGATGTTGATGAGCGGCGTCATGCCGAGGAAGTTGTCGCGGCCCGGACCACTCGCCCGCTGGAAGTCGGCGTCCATCAAGTGGCCGCCGTAGGTCAGCATGAAGCTGAAATCGCGGCCGACGTCGCGGATCACGAAGCGCACCTTGTCGTTCTCGATCAGCCAGTCGCCGACGCGTCCCATCGCGAGCGGGCCGCCGATCAGCTCGGCCGCATTCGCGATCTGCTGCGCCGACGCGATCGGCATCGTCGCGATGCCCGGGTTCGGCGCGCAGGTGAACTTGATGGTGTCCTTGTCGGACACGAGGCCGGTGTCGGTCGCGACCGCCTGGATCTGGAGCGTCGCCTTTTTGGTGCCCTTCTTGAGGGGCACGACGAACGCGCGCTCCTCGGAGCAGACGTTGGTCGACGCGGTCGGGAAGGCGGCGTCGAGGCCGAGGTCGACGTTCCGGAAGTTGTCGCGCGCGAACGGGTTCTTGTCGGGGCGCGTCGCGTCCTTCGCGCTCGGCTTCTTGAGGAGGTAGGTGTCGGCATTGCTCGGCGTGCACGTGAAGCGGCCGTCGACCACGTTCACGCAGGCGCCCACCATGAAGGTACACTGGCCGGGGGTGTTGTCCGCGTCGCAGGCCGGGTCATTGTCGAGGCAGACGATCTTGTTGGTCGGCACGCCCTTCTTCGGATCGAGCGGCGGGACCGGCGAGATCGACCACTCGAGCGCGCAGTCGGTCGACTTCACGCCTTCGGGTACGCAGTCGGCGACGTTCGAGACGCTGCCGCCGGACGAGCAGGCGGCGAAGCTCGCGTGGGGAGCGAGCGCGGCGGACGTCGCGAGCGCGACGATCGACAGGGCCAGGCGAAGCGCGGATTTCATCGGGATCCTCCTCGGCAACGGCACGGTGAACTCGCGAACACACTGCTCACGACGAGGCGTGCGCAGACGACGGCACTTCCGGATGGCGAAAGGCGAGCGTGCCTCGGAACGTACGGAGTCGAAGCCCGAAATGTCAAGCAAAATCTCGGGCGCTTGACACCCGGAGCCGCTTGCCCGAGGGTCCGCCGATGCCGGATCACGCCCCCCCGGTTCCCGTCGACTCCGCGACCGTCGCCCTCCTGCGCGAGCCCGTCCCCGGGCGGCTCGAGGTCCTCCTGGTCGGGCGCCACGCCGAGAGCCGCGCCTTCGCCGGCGCCCACGTCTTCCCCGGCGGCCTCGTCGATCCCGCCGATCACGCGGCCGACCTCCACGCCGCCATGTCGGCCCCCATGACGCCCGACACGGCACGTGCCATCCTCGGCGGCGCCGGAGCCCCCGCGGCCGCCCTCGCGTTCCTCGCCGCGACGATCCGCGAGCTCTTCGAGGAAGCCGGCATCCTCCTCGCCAACGACGCCCACGGCGCCCCGCTCGGCTTCGGCGACCCGGCGACCCGCGAGCGCTTCGCGGCGCATCGGCGCGCGCTCCTCGGCGGCGCCGTCGCATTCGCAGAGATCGTCCGCCGCGAAGGCCTGACGCTCCGGACCGGCGACCTCGGCTACTTCAGCCGGTGGATCACGCCGGTCCATGCCCCCCGCCGCTATGACGCCCGCTTCTTCGTCGCCCCCGTTCCCGCCGACCAGGCGCCGCTCCACGACGAACGGGAAACGACCTCGGCCGCGTGGTGGACCCCGGCCGATGCCCTCGCGGGAGCGGTCGACGGCTCGATCGTCCTCACCCCTCCGCAGGCCCGGACGCTCGAGGAGCTCATCGACCTCGGCACGATGGCGCGCGTCCTGGCGAGCACGCGGGAGCGCACCGTCACGCCGATCCTTCCGAAAGTGGTGCAGATCGGCGACCGCATGGGGGTCCTCTACCCGGGGGACGTCGACTACGACGAGACGGAGCCGGGCGCCGCCCTCCCCGCCGAGCGTGATGGTCGGCTGAACCGCATCATCATGGACGACGCCGGCTGGCGGCGCTTCCGCGGCATCCGCTGAGCCGTTTCGCGGCTCACACGGAAACCGCCTACGGCAACCGACGCTTCATGCCCGATCCTGGCCAGGCGCCGGAGGCGAGGCGGCGGCTGAGCGCGAGGCGGTCCTCGACGGTCGCGCCCGCGAGGTCGGCGGCGGCCAGCGCCTCCATACCGACGCGGAGGCCGCGCCGGTTGGCGAGTTGGATCGTCAGGCCGGGACGCGCGTTCAGCTCGAGCACGAGCGGGCCGCGCGCGGCGTCGACGACCAGATCGACGCCGAGGTACCCGAGCGGGATCGCGTCGTGGCACCGCGCCGCGATCGCGAGCATGCGGTCCCATTCCGGAATGGCGTGTCCCGCCACCGGCCGATCGAGGTCGGGATGGCGCGCCGTCGGGCGACCGGCGAGAACGCCGTGGGTCGTGACGCCCCGCACCAGGTCGATGCCGACCGCCATGCCCCCCATGTGGAGGTTCGCGCGCCCATCCGACGCCCGCGTCGGCAGCCGCACCATCGCCTGCACGGGCACGCCCCGGAAGACCAGGATCCGCACGTCCGGCACGCCGCGATAGCTGATGGCGCCGAGCACCGGATCGACCTGCACGCGGTGCTCGATCAGGACCTCGTCGCTGTGGGTGCTCGACGCGTAGGCGCCGGCGAGGATGTCGGAGCAGTGCGCCGCGAGCTCCGCGAGCGACATGGTCGCGCCGCTCGCCTTGACGAAGCGGTCGCCGGCGCGCTCGCCGATCACTACGACGCCGCCGCCGCCCGCGCCGCGCGCCGGCTTCACGACGAAGCTCGAGCGCGCGCCGAGGATGGCGTCGAGCCGGCGGAGATCCCATTGCCGCGCGAGCTCGGCGTAGGTGGCGGGCACCGGGATGCCCGCCGCCGCGAGCCGGCGCTTGGTGCCCGGCTTGTAATCGACGACGGCGAAGAGCGCCGGCGGATTGTAGGGGACCAGGAACTCGAGGTTCCGCCGATTCATGCCGAGCGTCGCCCGCCGCAGGCGGCGCATCGCCGCGAGCATCAGGCGCCGTTCCCCGTCGGGCGGCCGAGTTCGGAGAAGCGCAGGTACTCGAGCAGCCGGAGCCCGCGCCACTTGCCGATCGCGATCTCGAGCCCGACCACCAGGAGCAACACCTCGGGGAACGACAGGACGATCGACTGCAACCCCGCCCATTCGATCACGAGGTAGCATGCCGCGCAGACGCCGAGCGTGTTGCGGGTGAGCCGGATCGCCTCGCGGGTGCCGAGCTCCACCTGCGTCGTCGTGAAGTTCTCGATCACGTTCGACATGATGACCATGGGGAAGATGCTGACGTTCAACAGCGCGCCGACGCCGAGGTACGCGCCCGCGACCGTGAGCCCCGCCATCATCACCGAGACGAGCGCGATCAGCACCGCGAGGCGCGCCACGAGCTGGATGCGGAACCACTGGAGCGCGCTCCGCAGCACCACGCCGAGTCCGACGATCACGCAGAAGATCGTAACGCCCCAGGTGAGGCCGGTCATGAGGAAGGCGAGCGACACGATCACCGGCGCGAACGTGCCGAAGGTCTCGATGCCGATCACGCTCCGGAAGACGACGACGAGGCAGGCGATGACCGGCAGGACCAGGATCAGGTTGATGGCCTGCAGCGGCACCTGCGCGAGGACGGCCGCCGACCAGGCCCGCACGAGTCCGCGCCGGAAGCCGGCGAGCCCGCGCACGTCGTCGGCGTCGATGACCTGCGGGCGCAGGTCCCAGAGCGACGCCGCCTCGACCATGGGCACGCCGTCGATCAGGTTCGCCCGCGCCATGCTCCAGA